>NZ_JAYGHD010000418.1:0-10030 GCF_034932245.1 Nostoc sp. UHCC 0251 | reverse complement strand
ATTTTCAACCGACTCTGCATTTATATTATGCAGCTTAAATGCCGATTAGCTTAAAACAAGAACATTTGAAGCGACGCATTCGCCGCCTTATCAATGATCTCTTTGTTCCAGAGGTAGAAGATAGGCGACGTGCGGCTAAAGAATTAGCAAAAATTGGCGCTCCTGTAAAATCTGGGGTTCCGGCTCTGGTCCAAGCATTGAAAGACAATGATTCTGAAGTGCGTTGCAGTACTACTAAGGCATTGGGCAACTTAAGAAATACATCCGAGCCAGTTTTACAAGGACTACTGATACTTTTAAAAGATAAAAATTATCGTGTCCGTCTCTGTGCCGCTGAGGCATTGGGCAACTTAGGTAATCCTTCTGAAGATGTCCTAAAAGAACTACCAATATTGCTTGAAGATGAAGATTTTCGTGTCCGTCTCTATGCCGCCGAGGCACTAAGTAAATTAGGTCATATTTCACAACCAGTGGTAGAAACGCTACTAACGCTGCTGGAATATGAAGGAAGTATAGATGTGGAATACTCAGATAGTGAGTCTACCTGTCTTCATGCCGCAGAAGCGTTAGTAAATTTAGGTAATACCTCACCACCAGTGCTGCAAACACTACTGCGTTTTTTGAACTCATACTATATATACAGTCTTCCCGCAGCAAAAGTGTTAGTCAACTTAGGCAATACCTCAAAACCCGTATTGCAAAGACTACTGGCGTTACTGAAAGAAGAAGATTCTAGCGTGCGTCTTGACGCCGCTAAGGTGTTAATCAACTCAGGCAATACTTCAAAGGCGGTACTGCAAGCACTACTGGCACTATTGGATGATGAAGATTCTGAAATATATTGCTATGTAATGGATGCATTGGGCGAGTTATGTAATACCTCAGATTCAGTGCTGCAAACACTACTGACACTACTGGATGATGAAGATTTGGGGGTGCGTCTTAACGCGGCAGAGGTATTAGTAAACTCAGGAAACTCCTCTGAATCAGTACTGCAAACACTACTAGAACTAATGGAAGATGAGGAGGCTTGGCTACGTCTTAATGCCGCAGAGGTGTTAGTAAGCTCAGGAAATTCCTCTGAATCAGTACTGCAAACACTATTGGCACTACTGGAATATGGGGATTCTGAAGTATGTGACGAAGCAGCTAGAGTTTTAGAAAAATTACGTAATTTTTCTAAGAATATTTAGAGATTAAATTTACTCAATTGTTGACAAAGTAGATTGCTTTGCTTTAACACAATCCGCACACACCCATTTCTCACAGAACGTTGTCATATCCCAAGCGATCGCCTGTCTTTCAATTACCTTGTTTATCTACTATTAGATACCTCAACTTATGTACTGGATTGCAGTGGAAGGCGTGCGATCGCAGAGAATTATTACTTATTTTCCTCCAATATCAGTGTAGACTCAGCAGTACGCCCAAATTCTTCTGGTGCATATTGCAGGTGGACTTGGGCACCAGGCCAAGAAAATGTACCAGGAGTAACAGAACGGACTAAGTAATGCAGACTATAAACTCCTGGTTCCAGGTGGTCAGCATATGCGATAATGCGATCGCGGTAAATATTCCTAAACCCAAGTTCCCAACTATCGGCTTTTGCTTGTAATGCAGCGGTAGCAGTTTGAAAACTCGCATCCACCGCCTCAAAACCTGATGGTAGCGGATCTTTAATCACTAGATGATCCACAGGATGATCGGCAATAATTTCTAAACCAATATCAAACACTTGTCCAGAGGCTAAACTTAAGGGTTTATCGAAAGCGTAAAGACCTGTTTTCTGTAAAACTTTCTCTTCATTTAACTTACTAATTTCTCGTGTTACCCGTAAACCATTAAATCTGCCTGGTTCATTTCCTTGCAAGCGATAATTATAAGCAACGAGATAATGTAAAGTGCCATTACCTGATTTTTGCAACGTTAAATCATGACGACCACGAGGTAATTTATTCATCGGCACATTTAGCTGTAAACTAGGATTTTGATAGCCATTAAACCGATTTTCTCCTAACTTATTACCAGCTAATTGCACTGTTGCAACAAAATTAGGCGGTGTGGGTTGCAGTTGACTATAATCTACCAAAGCTGTTAACGCTTGGGCGTTATTATAGTTAGTTTGCCATGTGCCATCTCGTCGCAATCCCAGAAGACTTTGGAATAACTTATCTATAACTTCGGGTTTACTCTGCTTGGCAATAAATAAGCGTAAAGCTTGCGCTTGCGTCGTGGTCGATGAACTCATCCAGCCCCAACTACGTGGTAAACTCACAACTGCTGTGCGACCAGTTTCATAGATATTCTGTTGCAGTTTGTTCACTAACTGTTGAGATTCATCTTGCCATTCGGGGAATTGAGATAAGTATCGCGCCAGTTTAATTTGAGTTACTAAATCAAAATTATTACGCTGTTCATAAATATCTGCGAGGAAAGTATTGCGTTTATCGCCCAGTTGTGATAAAGCAATTAAAGCATTAATTTGCAGTTGTCTTTTACATAGTAGCTGTTTGCAAAACTCGTATTCTCCAGGATTCGCCAGAACTTTTTGCAGATAAGTTTTGAGGCGAGACACAATTGCAGAATCGACTAAATTAGGGAACGCCTGACTGGCTTTAGCCAAAGATTCAGCCGCATAAGAAGAAACCCAAGGGTCAGATTTTTCTTGTCCGGGGAAAGCAGCAAAACCACCATCGGCTATTTGCAGTTT
Organism: Nostoc sp. UHCC 0251; assembly: GCF_034932245.1. Lineage (NCBI taxonomy): Bacteria > Bacillati > Cyanobacteriota > Cyanophyceae > Nostocales > Nostocaceae > Nostoc > Nostoc sp. UHCC 0251. The sequence continues at coordinate 7,320 of NZ_JAYGHD010000418.1, read as the reverse complement.
TTGTAATTGTTCAATTGCTTGTTTTGCCTGTTGGCTAGGATTAAATCCTGCAAATGTCTGACCATATTTTTGGGCAATAGTTTGGAGATTAGCCGCAATGATTAACTGACTTGCAGCCGGTTCTGTAAACGGTAAATCATCATCTTCTAAAACCTGCTTTGCTGGTGCTTGAATCTCTGGTATCAAAGTACTCGCCAACTGAATATCTAAACCACCTGCATCAGGGAAGGTATTTTTATCAACATTCAAGGGAATTTTTACTTGTTTTTCAGTGACACCAGTTTCAACGACTTGTTCTGTAATTTCAATTGGCTTAATTTCCAAAGGTACTTCAAAAGCATCTGTGGCTGTATTATTTAGCTGAGTGGTAAAGCGAACTTTACCAACTCCCACACTATCCGCCACCATTGGAAAGCGATAAGCATGAGTTGCAGATTCAGCTTTGGTTTGCAAGGAAGTAGTTGTAGGGTTTTTGTCAGCAAACTTCACGTTACGGCTAAGTTCGCCATTAATTGAGAGATTTCCTGTATTCCCAGTGTTGTTAGTTACAGATAAACCAGCAAGGATGCGATCGCCTGGACGGGCAAATTGTGGCAAGATGGCATTAGTTAGTAGTGGCTTGGTGGTGATAAACGTCGCGTCTCCATTGCCGAAACGCAGATTTCCATCAGTAGCAACAGCCATTACCCGCCATGTAGTTAAGTCATCGGGGAGTTTAAAGGTTATCTGTGCATTACCATTAGCATCGGTAAGGACAGAACCGTTGTAGTAAGCTAAGGCTTTAAAATCTGTGCGGGTGCGAGTATTTGCTGCACCAGTTGAGAAACCACCACCATAACCCCAACCTTTCGGTTTAGCTACATCTTGTGGTTGTAATATGACATCTGGACGATTATCGCTAAAGCGGGTAGATATTGGCTGTTCTGCATAAACTGTATCTACCAAATCTGGCGGACGATAACCAGAAAGTTGTAACACCGCTTCATTTACCACCATAACTGTAAACTGCCCTTTGGTGGGATTTCCTTGATTGTCCTTCAGTTCTAGTTGTACTGTTTCTTCTGCACCAGGTTCTAATGATGCTTGCACTGGCTTAACTTGCAGTTTTAAATACTTATCTTCTAAATTAACTTTAAAAGGCGTAAAACCAATTTTTACCAAATTGTCTAAACTTCCCGCTTCCACTTGGTTGATGGGTTTACCTTGCCTTACTAATACAGCTTCAATGGCTGCATTTGGCAGCATTTCTGGCGTAACTTGAAACTGAATTTGTGGTGCGCCGCCCTGAACCTTGGTAATTTGCTGATAAAGAGGTTTGTCTTTAATTACAGCAAAGTATAATTCTGCATCTGGATAGGGAGATTGAATTAATGCAGTAGCAGTTTCACCGGGTTTGAACTCTTTTTTATCCAGCTTAACTTCTAAGACATCTCGTTCTCTGGAACCCCAAAATACTTGATTACCTCCAGTCGCCCAAATTTGTGAATCTGTGGCACTTAATTCGTTTTTGGCATCGCTAAAATTCACTCTAATCCGATATGAACCAGATTCCGGTGCTGTTAAGTTTACCGATTGCGGATTGTTAGCAGATGTAATTTCTGCTTGTCCAACTGTTTTATATTCAACTTGATTTTTTGGTGTTCGGCTACCTTCTACCAACTGCGTGACGCTGCTGTATTTAATTTGTTGTAATTCCAGCCGCACCCGTTGACCTGTTATCGGTTTTCCTGTAGGGTCAGTAACAATCGCTTCAATAGGAAAAGCCTTACCAGCATCAGCGATAAAATTAGTTTTTAACCCGATGAGGCGATTACTTGGTAAGGCTGTAAAAGTTTTGGAATTTGCTACAGACAGATTAGAAACATCTGCAACTTGCACATCCACCCGGTAAGTCATCGGATATGGTAAATCATTAGCCACATTCACAGTTTGACTACTTTTACCATTAGCATCTAGTTGGGCATTAGTTTGTAATACATCACTAGATATAGTAGGAGTTTCTTCTGGCCATAGCCACTGTCTACCAAAAGCAAATTCCTCCCAACCTTTAGGAACAAAATTAGATTGCTGGCGAGTAATAAAGTATTTTGCTTCTCCACCTTCTACAGGTGGGCCAAACAAATAATTGCTTGTAGCTTTAATATCAACTTTTTCATCAAGGAAAGCAAATTCTTTATCTAAGTTGAGTTCGACTTTAAAGTTGGGTGGCTTAAACTCAGCTACTCGAAATTCTCCAGATATTTCTTGTCCATTCTTCCCCTTAGCCTGGATTGTATGGTAACCTAAGCGTTGAGTTGCCTTGATTGGCAGTTCTAGAGAAAATGTACCAAAGTCATTTGTAGTTTGCGTGCCTAAGTTGGTCTTTTGTCCATCAGGATTTACCAAAGTTAATTGGTAAACAGCATTTTTATCTTGCTGGATTGTGCCATTTTGTAAATAGTCCGCGAAACCTGTTAACCAAGCTTTTTCGCCTGGTTGATATAACTGTCTATCTGAGAAAATTACCCCACGCGATTCTGGCTTACCATTTTGCCAACCTGCATCAATACCATAGCCATAAACACCGCTATATTCTTCAGTTCTAGCAAATGCCCAATCTTGATTTTCACGGGCAATTACTAATAATTCTGGTGATTTAATAGAACTTTGATTACCAGAACTACATTGCTGTAGCTCTTCACGATTAACTCTAAAAATTCCATTTTCATCAGTTTTACCTGTTGCACAAGGTACAGGTTCAGGGCGCGATTGTGCTTGTAATTTTGATTGATAAATTTCAATAGCGCTATTTTTCACTGGCGAACCATCTGTAAGATGATTGACGCGAATTAAGCCAGACTCAGGAAACCACTGAGTAAATACGCCCAAATTCGTCAATTCAACCAAGCCATAAGTCGTAGGTTCGCGCCATAGTTCCTTCCCATTCTCCTGATATTTATTAGTGCGGGCTTGCACTCCATAAGCTAACATTCCCGTAGCCGCACTTATTTTTTCCCGCAGAGGAACAGCAACGTCAACTGATTGATTTTTATTACCCGATACCTTAAAGCTTTGCCAATCAGAGGGTTTTGGTAATAAATCATTACCATAATTGAAATAAACTAAATCTGTTGGTTTAACTACTCGATAAGCTGCTTTATATTTTGATTCTGGCAAGTTGACTGTACTAATATTTAACTGTAAATCTTTACCAGTGGGGAAAATATTTAAATCTGATGGTACCCAGATATCCCCAGCTAAATCTCCAGTATCGTATTTAAGTGTGACAGGTTTACCCAAAGTCTGCCCAAACTTATCTTTGAGATTTCCGCCGATAGTAATTGTATAAGTCTTAGCGGGTTCTAGCGCATAAGGATTAATGCCAACAATTTTATCTTCATCGTTTACTTGCAGAATTCTCGAAATGTCTTTTGGTGCCGGATTAATGGTAATGTTTTCTTTAGCTGAATCTGCTAATAATATGTTATTAAATTCTAGCTGAGGACTACCTTTAATAAATCTTCCAAAAGTTCCGCCTGCATCTGGCTGTCCGTAAAAGTTAATTTTCTGAAATGCCAAAGGCGAATAAGTTGCTATCTTAGTGGCAAATTCTTTCTCTGTAGGGAGATTACCATAAGCAGGACGTATTCCGGGAGAAAACACCAGGCGATAACGGGTTGCTTTTTCGAGATTTTGCTGTGGTGTGAGGTTATAAATCCAGTTGCGTGCTGAAGGGTCAAATTTTTCTAAAGGGTCTTCTTCGTTTTTTAATGGTTTTTCTTCTTTGTTTAATTCAACTTTAAAACCTGTACCTTTACTTTTACCTTCGGGAATTAACTGTAAATGTTCTTGTACAGAAGCTAAATCTAATTCTACATTGGAAGTAAACTGTAACTTTTCTTGTAAATCAATTGGTTCAGCATCAGCCTTTTCAATGGGATTAACACCGGGTAAATTAGTCAGGTTAATAGATTCGGTATTAAATGTCCAAGGTAAATCTTTGTCTAGGCGATGACTTTTTAAATCAGCTAAACCGGCTTTGAGAGTAACTTGGAATCTTGTTGCTATTGGTAGTGCTTTATCAGGTTGAAAACCCACCATGCGCGGTGTCAAAAAGCGAAATTGGCCAGGTAAAGGTGGCGAAAGCGCAAATTTTTGTAATAATTTCTGCTGTTCTGGACTATCAAGACTTTCAACTGGGATTAAAGCTTCTTTAAAACGGATGCGGATTTGGTTAAGAGGTTTAGCATCCCCAATAGGACTAATTTGTTCAATCCAGTCTGGTAATTTCGGCGGTGTGAGTGGAGATACTGTTGGTAGTTGTTCTTTACTTGAGTTTATACCAAAAAAATTACACCCTGCCATCCCTAATATAAATGTAAAGAGAAGAACAAACTGTATTGTTTTTTTCCGGCTTGAAGAATGTACAGTTTTTTTGAATGAACCTCTAAGGATGTCAAGAATGCGATAGGTTATTTTATGGTAAAAACGCAGTAAAACTCTGATAATCATCTTTCTAGTAATTAAAAATAAAAAATCACAAAATTATAGCAAATAAAAATTTGCATTCCTTCATAAAGTGAGCAATGCCCAGACTGATAAAGGACGCAAGATAGCTAGTTATGTTACCTAAACTGTGGATATAACGGATGTTTATTTACATAGATAACTAATCCAGTGTTATTGTTCCAAAAATGACTACAATTCTTAACTCTAAATATTTAAATTTCGTAAAAACTGATTTACATCTGCTAAGTTATGACAAATGAAATATTAAGGATTTGACATATTTACTGATGTAGATGTAATCACCGCGTCAAAATTAAGGTAGGTTTTTTTGGGCAGGGGATTCCCTGATGAAACTAATTTTACGATCGCTACTCAAAATTAAGCACAGTAAAATTATCCTGGCTGTGCTAGTAATCTGTCTGGCTGTACGCTTGCTACCTTATTTTGCGCCCATTCGGGCCGCAGACATTGCCCAAAATCAACTGGCAATGCAATTTAGCGATCGCAATGGTTTACCATTAGGAACATTACTCACCCGTGACCAAGAGCATACATCAGTAGTACCACTAAATCAGGTTTCGCCCCAGTTTATCCATGCTATTTTAGCCGCCGAAGATGGCAGCTTTTACCATCACGGGGCGTTGGATATGAAAGCTGTTATCCGCGCCAGCAAAGAAGCCATCCACGCCAAACGAATTGTTTCCGGCGCTTCCACTATTACTATGCAGTTAGCGCGGATGTTAGAACCAGTCCCGCGAACTCTGTCAGGTAAAATGCAAGAGATTTGGCTATCTTGGCGGTTAGTAGCAGGGATGAACAAAGATGAAATTCTCTCTGCATATATCAATCGGTTGCCAATGGGAGGCAATATATATGGTGTGGAAGCAGCCGCGCAGACTTATTTTTCCATCCCAGCTAGTGAGTTGAATCTTGCTCAAGCTAGTTTGTTAGCTGCTATTCCTAATAATCCCACATACTTTAATCCTTATGAACATTGGGAACGATTAAAGCAGCGACAAAAATACGTTCTTAATAGGATGGTACAGGAAAAGTATATCAATGGTGCGATGCCTACGGCGGCAAGCTACGCAGCCCGAACATCCGCCGAAAAAGTTGTGTTTCAGTCTAACCAACGAGGAATTATCGCCGCACCACACTTTTTATTTTGGTTAGCCAATCAAATCCCCTCAACTACCCTTGAAAAGGGCTATATTCCCCCCTTATTAAGGGGGGCTAGGGGGGAGCAATCCGTTATTCGCACGACTATAAATCGCCCTTTACAGCAGTTTGTCGAAGCACAGGTGCAACAGGTAATTTCTTCCCTAGCCACTAACAACGTTCATGATGCATCTGCGTTAGTGATTGACAACCACACCGGCGAAGTTTTGGCTTATGTCGGTTCACCTGATTACTTTAATGAAGCCAAACTCGGACGCAATGATGGAGTGCAAGCGCTACGTCAACCCGGTTCTACTCTCAAACCTTTTGTGTATGGATTAGCTTTAGAAAAAGGTTTAATTCGCCCAAATACTATTTTAGCAGACGTACCCGCCCATTATGCAATTCCCGGCGCGAAACTTTACAGCCCCACAGATTACACCGAAAGCTTCCTTGGCCCGGTGCGGGTGCGAATCGCCTTAGCAAATTCCTTAAATGTACCCGCAGTGCGAGTGTTAGAAAAGTTAGGTGTGCAGACTTTCCTCGAACGTCTGCATCAATTGGGGTTTGAACACCTTAATCACACCCCAGAACATTACGGTTTAGGTTTGACTCTTGGTAGTGGCGAAGTCAGTTTATGGGAATTAGCCCGTGCCTACCTGACCATAGCACGACAAGGAGATCCTACCTCTTTAGTAAGCACATTTTCCAATTCCCCACTCCCTACTCCCCACTCCCCACTGCCCAACCACACAATATGGCAATTAATAACTAATATGCTCAGTGATAGCCATGCTCGTGCAACAGCATTTGGTGTAGATTCAGTGTTAAATTTACCTTTCCCCTCTGCTGTTAAAACTGGCACTTCTTCCAATTTCCGTGATACTTGGACAGTTGGCTTTACCACAGATTACACCGTCGCTACCTGGGTAGGCAATTTTAACGGCGAACCGATGCGTCAAGTTTCAGGTGTTACCGGGGCTGCACCCTTGTGGAATCGAATTATGTTACATCTGCATGAAAATCAAGAACCAGCAGCTTTTCCATCTCCAGAAGGTTTAGTGCAATTACCTGTTTGTGCAACTTCAGGGTTACGCCCAACACCAGATTGTACCTCAGTGGTGCAAGAATATTTCTATCCAAAAGATAAAAGTAACTACGAAAGTGAAAATCAATTTAATTTGCCACCAGAGTATGATGAATGGTTGGCAAAACAACAGCAATCGAATTTTACTTCTACCAATTTGAGAATTTTATCTCCGCATCATGGCGATTTATTCTTACTTTATCCAGGTGAAGAAGCGAAGCAAAAACTCGAATTTAAGCTAGTAGGAAATAAATCTGCGCCTGTAGAGTGGTGGCTGAATGGTGAAAAACTAAATACAAACTCAGCTAATTCTTTATTTTGGAATTTGCGTCCTGGTAAGTGGACTTTGGAAGCGAGAAGTGAAGAAATGAGTGACAAGGTAACTTTTCGGGTGGAGTTAGCCAGTATTAAACCCACGCGTCGAGGATTTTCTGTGTCTCCCAGAATTTAATTCTGAGTTCTGGCTTCTAGCTTCTGAATTCTGGTTTGTTATACCAATTCTCCAAAATGAGTCAACAGATGTAAATGTTTCTTAATTGCGAATTGCGTTAGCGCAGCGTTAGCGAGTCTTCGAGCGTCATTGCGAA
>NZ_JAYGHD010000417.1:0-10033 GCF_034932245.1 Nostoc sp. UHCC 0251 | reverse complement strand
GCAAGATGCCCACCCCACAATCAATAATTGAATATTTTTTTATTTGGAAGTCCCTAATATTCTGGAACTGAAGGATCGATTTCTCGACTCCAAGCGGTAATTCCGCCTTTGACATTCGTCCCCACAATCCCGGCTTCCTTGAGGATGCCAAGAGCTTTTGCCGATCGCCCGCCCATCTTACAATGAGCAATTAAACGATGACCGTTCAATATTTCCTTTACCTTCGCAACGCCATTTCCATTTTCAATGTCTGGTAAAGGCACCAACACTGAACCAGGAATTTTGGCAATGTCGTACTCATTGGGGTTGCGAACATCTAGCAGTACAAAATCTTTCGCACCACTATCTAGCAACTCCTTCAAATCCTTAACGGTCATTTCTTGCATTTCCATCTGCTGTTTAGCCTCCTCTGCCTTAGCTTGGGGAATTCCGCAGAATTGTTCGTAGTCTATCAGCTTTTCAATCACTGGGCGAATCGGGTTAGGACGCAGCTTCAACTCCCGAAATTTCATATCTAAGGCGTTGTATAGCAGCAATCGTCCACTCAAGGTTTTACCTTGCCCCAGAATGATTTTGACAGTTTCGGTTGCCTGGATTAAACCAATAATTCCTGGCAAAATTCCTAACACCCCACCTTCTGCACAAGAGGGAACCATTCCTGGTGGTGGTGGTTCTGGGAAAAGGTCACGATAATTCGGGCCACCTTCGTAGTTAAATACAGTAGCTTGCCCTTCAAAGCGTAAAATTGAACCGTAGACGTTGGGCTTATTCAGCAATACGCAGGCGTCGTTAACTAGATATCTGGTGGGGAAGTTATCAGTACCATCCACCACGATATCGTAAGGTTGGAGGATTTCCAGGGCGTTTTCGGAAGTTAGGCGGGTTTCGTATAAATCAACCTGGCAATAGGGGTTAATTTCGTGAATACGGTTTTTTGCCGATTCAATCTTGGGTTTATTTACCCAGGATGTACCGTGGATTACTTGGCGTTGCAGATTGGAAGTATCGACAATATCGAAATCGACAATCCCGATGCGCCCAATACCCGCCGCCGCTAGATATAAAAGTAGTGGTGAACCTAGTCCACCTGTACCGATACACAGTACACTGGCAGCTTTTAAGCGCTTCTGTCCTTCTAGTCCTACTTCCGGCAAAATCAGGTGTCGGGAGTAGCGTTCGTAATCGTCTTTGGTTAACTGGATTTCATCCAGATTGGGATTGAGCGACATACCATGTACCAATAGTTTTAAGGTTTAATCTAGTAATTCTAGTATTAAAATAGTAATTTAGTGTCTAGAAGTAAGTTTAGGTACTTCTATTAGCTGTTTTTTACTAGTAATAGTCTAGTTTACCACTAGGCTTGTGTACTGTATGCCCCTTTGATGGCGAAAGAATTAAAGAACGTAAAATCAATACTTTCAGCATATAAATTCTAAAAAATACTCATTTAATGTTCAAATATTGTATTTTAAGTAATAAATTAGTAATAATGTGTATAAATTAATGTTAAGTATTAATGCTCAATATATACTCATACATTTATCATGTTGTTTCTACTCCAAGTATTCTGAACATATTAATAAAAAGAAGACCTCCCATGAGGTCTTTTGCTATTAGCTTGAAATTCTTAACCTATCTACTCACCAAGTAAATACATAACCTCCTCTAATTTCTGTTTAGCTTTGTAGAGGTTGATTAGTGTTTGCTGTTCCCATGACTGAGGAGCGTGTAGCCTCCTCTCTTCCATCGTCAGCTTGATAAGTGCTGCCTGTTCATCGGTTGGATCATTCATTTGATCCAATGCAGCACCAATATTTTGAAAAGCCTCAAAGCTCAACTTTTTTATTCCTCTTCCTTCCTTCATCTGATTGAGTGCGATCGCAGGGAAAGCTATAAGTGAAGTAACATAGCTAGTTTTATAACCAGCGTTCCCAGTTGGTTTTAACCCATATCTTCTGCATAAATCTCGTAGCTCTTGGATAGTTTTGCTTTCGAGTTCCGAACGTGTAAACATAGAGTAACCATTTTCTAAAAGTGGTATCGGTAGGTAACAACTTTCCACGGTGAATTACCTACCGAGTTAAAACTTTATTTCGATGCTTGCGCCGAAACAAGCTATATTTACATCTCTCAACAATGCCTAATCGTAAGGGTAATCCTCAAAACTTTGACAATCCACCGAGTAAAGAATTAACTGAAAATGTTACTTTTAGAGCTACTAAGGAAATGAAGGAAGAAATACAGAAACAGGATAATCCAGCGCAGTTTTGTAGAGATGCCGTTCAAAAAGCACTGGATGAAAAGAAAGGAAGACAACAGTAAATAGTATAGGACTGCGATTTGATTTCTAAAAACATACTGACTGGAAAGCAACTTTTATCAGATACTCGACAGAAATTAATTAATCGGTTGATGGAGAATAGGTAGATATATATCGGTAATTCTGAAAATCTCAGAGCAATACTTGGATAAAATAAAAACCTCTAGGAATAAGCCTTCTAGAGGTTTTTTTGTGTATGCCACCTACACTAAATAGCTGATCAACAACTAAAATCATACTCACCCTTGAGAGTCTTTTTTCTGAAAGGTATGTGTAGCAAGCATTCTAGACACTGCAAAACTGTAATTTTATTTTTGGTGGCAGTAACGATGTAGTAGACATACTTTCACACTCATCAGCGAATAAGTTCCTATTTTGTAGCGCTTTGTAAAAAGGTAGGTTAAGTAGGAAAAGTAGGTAATTTGGTATAAACTCTTGATTTTCCTGTACCGTATTGGTACATTAACTATGCAGTTAATAGATGACTAAAAACTACACGAGTGACTTATGACTAATAAAATCTTTGCTTTAACAGCCAAAAATGAAGAAAACCTGCAAGCTCTAGTTTTCGAGGAACTTGTAGTTTTCGAGGAATTTGATGACTCCGCGGCATCAGCAGTTACGGGCGGTGGCGCGGCATCAGGTAATCTGAATGTGGCAAGTCCTAACAACCCCTTATTCGCCCGTATTTTTGGGCAGGGGGCGTCTCTATCATTTGGAGTACATTAATACCTTACACCCGCATATCAAACCTACAACTTCGATTTGCAATTTCTCTAGTATTCCTTGAAGAACTCTAAACAATAAAGAGTTACACCGCGAATAATTCAAATGTAATTATTAATATAAAACCCCGCCTAAAGCTACAAGGTTGGGTTATTATTTAGTATTGATATATGTCTATACCTCTAAATTTACTTGAAGTATTACTTGGAGAAACACAGGTAATAAAAGCCTAAATGTCTGTTAATTCTCTTTGTTTATCTGGTTGCAAATAGTGTTTCATTATCTTATCTACGCTCGTTCCACAAACATCAGCTATTAAAGCTAAATCTGTACCATTATTAGCCTGAATGCTAATGAAAGTGTGACGTGTTGAATAAGGTTTTAGATAGCTTATTTTTCCCTCTTCTGCTAATGCGGTAACAATTCCATTGTAAATCTTTCCCTCACTGTACTTTTTATCCCAAACTCCCGCTAATGCATCCAAAGAAATACGCTTACCGTTCATTTTAGTAAACACTAAATCTTCAGAGATAAATTCTTTATTTTTTGCTTTTATTCTTTCAAGTAATAATGCTAGTCGAGACATTTTTTTCAATTTAAAAATGCGAACGATGTTAGTTTTAGTATTTTTAATTTCTTTGCTAACAGAACTGTAAGCGTCCTCAAAACGTATCCATCCTTTGTCTAATTCAATATGTTTCCACTTCAAAGCAAAAGCTTCACCCGGTCTACAACCAGTGAGAAACAAGAACTCGATTAATTCTGCCATTTGTCTAAATGATTTTTTTTTGGATGAATAGAATGAATTAATTATTAAATCTCTTTCTTCAATTGTGTACGCTCTATTGTCCTCCTCTTCCTGCAATTGTTTTGATTTTGTGGGTGGCTTATAAAATTTCTTAATTTCTGAAAAATAATCTTTTTTTATTGAGCCATCGTTTATACCTCTTTGTGACATAGAACTTAAAGCACTGAATAGCTTGCCAATAGAATCAGAATTGGTACGCCTAGCACACAAGTCATCTATTATTGTTTGTGCTAACTCTGCGGTTAGTGGTTTATCAAAATAACTAGCTAATAAATAACCAAAATTTTGTTTATATCTTCCTAATAATGTAGCGGTTGATATTTGCTTTGTATTTACTTTCCAATCTACATATTCTTCCCAAAGTTCCCTAAGCGTGGGGAGTATCAAGCTACCTGGAAGTTCTATAATATTGCTTTTGAGTTCAAGGTATTTATTAAGGCTAGGGTCAAAGTTGGTACCATTTTGATAATCAATGTCCTCTTGTATCCGTCTAATAATCCCGTTCGCCCATTTCCTGTTTTCGTCTGAATCGTGTCTACCTAAGCCTATATATTTTTGTTTCTTTCCGTAAAACTGTTGGGAAACACGGCTACTGAATTGCAATCTCAAGGAACCTTTATCGGTTCCCAGTCTTATATCCGCTTGTTTGCTAGATTCTTGCTTGCTATACACAATAGTAATTTTCTAGTAATTTGCTATGGCAAGCATTATAATCCATAACTCTGTACTGCTTAAAGATGTTTATGCAAAATCCCAATCTGGGATTTTGCATAGCAGTTATGATCTGGGAGGGAATATTAATCCTATCGAAAAAAGATATACGTCTTTAAACTAAGCCGTTAAATTATATTTTCAATTGCCTCTGCTTGGAAATGATGAGTATCATCAAGGCTCCAGCTTTGGAGTTCTCCAGCTTTACCGTTTTGGACGGAAACTATTATATACGAGTATCCTTGCCAAGCGTATAGGCGATCGCATTCTGAAGGGATAGCAGGATGATCTGGATGGGAGTGAAAAATGCCGATAATGTTCAATGAGCGATCGCGTGCTTCCCTTTGTGTTTTTAGCATAATTTCGGGTGCGATCGCATATTGCCTTCTTTTACTTTCTGCTGTGTGTTCCCCTGAAAACTCAGCCGCCGCTTCTGTATTCCAGGCATTTTCTGTTGGTATGATTTCTACCACCATTTTGGCATCACTAGCCAAATAGCCCAAAATTATACCGCAGCACTCGTCTGGATAGCTGCTTTGGGCATGAGTGCAAATAGTTTGCAAGTGTTCTTGGTGAAGCCGGATCATCTATGCGTTTATAATTTTGTTAACCTCTAGCGATTGTTGCACAGATATAAGATATTGCCAGGCGTGGGCTAGCAACAACCGCAGGCAAGCCTTTTTATTGGGTGAATCTTCAAGAAATATTACTTGTTCCTCAAGGGTGGCGTCTAAAGTATGCCGAAAATGTAAGATTTCAAATTTAGGAGAATTTTTGTACCCAAAAACAGCACTAAACTCAAGGTTGAGAAGCAAAGTTACTAAAAAAATCGATTTAGGTAAGTAAAAATTATGGCAGATATTATTGGAACCAACGGTAACGATACCCTAGTAGCCAGCATCGACGCAAGCATAATTAACGGTAAAGCAGGCAACGATACAATAATCACAGATAGCTATAGCAAGTACACCCTGACTGGTGGCTCTGGTAACGATCAATTTGTTTACAACAACTTTAACTCAGGATCTAGGACTGATAACTACGGATTTAGCGCTGATATCATCACTGATTTCGGTGGTGTGGGTAAAGGCACAAATCCAACAGCAGCAATTATTGCCGAAGTAGACACAATCAAATTCCTTAGTCCTGGCTTAACTGCCCGAAATCTGTTGCTCACGCAAAATGGCAGCAATCTAGAAATCACCTTTCAAGGTATAGTTCCAAATGCCAAAGTCATTTTGCAAAACTTTGCCCAGGAAAACCTGGATAACCTGAGTAAATCTACTGGAGCCACTGTAAACTTAGGCAATATCCAGTTTTATGGGCAAACCAGCATCAGTGATAGCTTTGATGTCGTCAATGCCAACTCTACCCAAAACAACCTGTTCCGCAAGAACACAGTTACCTTTTTTAACGACTTGAATAACTATGTCAAAGGCTTTGACAACTCAGATGATGTCATCAATGGTCAGGGCGGGGATGACAAAATCGATGGCTTAAGTGGCAATGACCTGCTACGTGGTGGCGCGGGGAATAATACTCTCATTGGTGGCGATGGCAATGATTATCTCAAAAACTATTCTGATAAGTATGAGCCGCGGTCTTCCCAAACCGCTACGAATTCACTTCAGGCAATAATACCCTCAACGGTGGCGCTGGTGATGATAATTTAGATGTTAAATTTTCAACAGGCAATTATCTGCTCTCTGGGGGCGATGGCAACGATACGATATATATGAGTCCTACTGGCAATGATACGATCGATGGGGGTACAGGTGACGATTTATTGTCTTATAACTCCTTTTTTACCAACTTAGGATTTACCGAAGGAATCACTTCGACATTCAATGCCACCACTAACATTGGCTCAATTACGGCGGGCGAAAATCGGGCTAGCTACAAGAATATTGAACGATTAAATATCACAGGTACAGATTACGATGACTTAATTGTGGGGAGCAATGGCAACGATACACTCTCTGGGGGCAATAGTGGCAATGATAGCCTCTATGGAGGAGCTGGTACTGATACCTTTGATTTCTTTAGTTTCAATGAAGGCATTGATAGACTGTATGACTTCAACGCGACTAATGAATTGATTCAGATTTCCCCTAGTTTTAGTGGCGGGTTATCAATAGGTTCACTTAAGACAAGTCAGTTTAGGATTGGAGCATCTGCAACCACTAGCGAAGAACGATTTATCTACAACGGTATTACAGGTGCATTGTACTTTGACCAAGATGGCAGTGCGTCTAGGTTTACTCAGGTACAATTTGCACAACTATCTGCTGGATTATCACTTACCGAAAACAATTTTGTGGTTGGTTACTCGTGATTAGCGCTCTATTACTAAGCGAGAAAGCGTAAGTTTTCTTAGCTAAGTCACATCATGTCCAGATTTTTACATTCTGGCAACCTGAGGTAATTATTACTTAGATACAGTAAATTGCTAGACACTTGCTTTATCTTGCTACTGTGTATACGTAACAAGATAAAGCGATCGCCGCGATTAATTCTCTGTTTTTTTGATTATTTTTTCAAGCATCTAATAAGTCTTCTATCTTGGAAGCGGCGGCTCAAACAACTCTTTGTCTGCTGCTTTCTGCAAATAAACTCTTGACTATAAAATATTAAGTATACACAAAAACCAGTACTTATACATACGTTCATATAAATTAAGTAAGTCGGCGTTAAAAAATGAAGCTATGTAATGAAATGTAAAATCAGCGAATAGCCTATAAATTCGTGATTCCACAGTTTTTACAAAACTAAATATATATAAGTTTTACTGTACCGACGTATTTAATATGAAGAATGTGCAAAGATGTGTTCTTAAGTATGGACATCTCGGTAAATATTCATATATGGTTATTACGATGTTATTTAGATGTTTGCTATTTTTAACCTAAACACTTACGGGCAATAGCCCACAACGAGGGCATGAAAACCCCTTTCCCTATCAAAAGTAAACTGTTCCCTAATTTTAAAGACAGCAGTACTTACGTATTGGAAAATTAAAGTATGGAATGTGAGTTTCAGGCACTTTAAGTTTTATTTGGCGACATTTTTTCAGTGATTGCTATTCAATCAAGAATGGTTATAGAACAGTCTGGAACAAGCTATTTCAGTTCATCCACATGGTGAAAAATTTGTACATTACGTGAGACTTTATTACTTAGATAGGTGCTACTTGCAAGCTGGTTCACAGCATAAATTTTTGATCAAAATTACTGTTCCTCAAGAGTGACATCAAAAAACTTGCCGAAAGTGTCAACTCTCGGTGAGTTCTTTGTGCGCTCAAACAGCACTAACTCAGGGTTTAGAACTAAAGTTACTCCGATAATCGGTAAAAGGTAAAAATTATGACAAATATCATTGGAACCAACGGTAATAATACCCTACTGGGCAGTAAAGGTACCGACACGATTAATGGTAAAGCAGGTAATGATACTATTACAGCTCTGAAAGGTAATGACATCTTGACCGGCGGCGGTGGCAAAGATAAATTTATTTACAACTTGGGCGACGGCACTGATACCATCACTGATTTCGGTGGCGTAGGTAAAGGCACAAACCCGACAGCAGCAGTGATTGCCGAAGTGGATACCATCAAATTCCAAGGTGCTGGCTTGACTGCTAGAAATCTGCTACTGTCTCAGAATGGCAAGAATCTGGAAATCACATTTGAAGGGGTGACTGGCACAAAATTCATCCTCAAAAACTTCAACTTAGAGAACTTGGATAACCTGAAAGCTTCTGGAACAAGACCAGCTATTGGTAATATCCTGTTTAATGGGCAAACTAGCATCACCAGCAGCTTTAATGTTTTAGATGCCAACTCTACTCAAACGAGCTTAGGTATCAAGAACACCGTAACCTTTCTCAATGACCTCAACAACAACATTACAGGTTTAAATAATTCAGATGATGTCGTTAACGGCCAGGGCGGTAATGACAAAATCAACGGCTTAAGTGGCAATGATTTGCTGCGCGGTGGTACGGGCAATGATACTCTCATTGGTGGTGCGGGGAATAATACCCTTGTTGGCGGTACTGGCGGCGATTACTTAGATGTTAACTATTCAACAGGCAATAACCTATTGGATGGTGGCGATGGCAATGATACTCTCATGGCCTTAGGTGACTACGATATCGTGTCTGGTAATAACACCCTGAATGGTGGCGCTGGTAAAGATACCTTGATTGCTGAGAATTCAGCAGGCGATAACCTACTGGATGGTGGTAATAATAATGATTATCTCTCCGTCTCTGGTAGCTACTATGACCCTGAGGTGTCTGGAAATAACACCCTGAAAGGTGGTATTGGTAACGATACCTTGAGTGCTTTCTATTCAACAGGCGATAACTTTTTGGATGGAGGCGATGATAATGATTCTCTCACGGTCAATCTTGCCAATGGTGATAACACTCTCAACGGTGGTGCTGGTGACGATACCTTGAGTGCTAACATTTCAAGAGGCAATAACCTACTGGATGGAGGCGATGGCAATGATTCTCTTAGTGCCTCTGACTTCGAGGGCTACAGGTTTGATAACACCTCTGGCAATGACACCCTCAACGGTGGCGCTGGTGACGATACCTTAAATGTTAACTATTCACGAGGCGCTAATCTGCTCAATGGAGGCGATGGCAACGATTATCTCTCTGCCTCTAGCTACGGCTACGGCTACGGAGGAAGGTTTTATAACACCACTGGCAATAACACCCTTAACGGTGGTGCTGGTGGCGATAAATTGAATGTTGACTACTCATCAGGTCCTAATCTGCTTAATGGAGGCGATGGCAACGATACTCTCTCCGCCTCTGGCTACGAGTACGACAAAGAAGGTGAGTCCGGCGAAGGAGTCTATCGCAGGGCATCAGGAAATAACACCCTCAACGGTGGCGCTGGTGCCGATAACTTGATTGTTGATTATTCAACAGGCGATAACTTCCTGGATGGAGGCGATGGCAACGATAATCTCTCCGCTGATAGCGCCTTAGGTAATAATACCCTTGATGGTGGTTTTGGTAATGATATCATCACAGGTGGTCTTGGTAATGACAGCCTTTATGGAAATAATGGTACTGATACCTTTGCTTTCAATAGTTTCAATGAAGGTACTGATAGAATTTATGACTTCAATGCCACTAACGAATTAATTCAGGTATCGGCTGCTGGTTTTGCTGGCGGGTTATCAATCGGTTCACTTCAGACAAGTCAGTTTACCCTCGGAACATCTGCAACCACTATTGCTCAACGATTTATCTATGACAATATTACAGGTGGGCTGTTCTTTGACCAAGATGGCAGTGCGGCTGGGTTTACTCAGGTAAAATTTGCACAATTATCTGCTGGTGTGACATTAACCAACAACAATTTTGTAGTTGTCTAATTGTAATTAGCTTTTCATTAGACATCTGGTGAAAATGAATTGTTTTGACGTTGCAATGCAACGTCTCTACAA
>NZ_JAYGHD010000416.1:0-10213 GCF_034932245.1 Nostoc sp. UHCC 0251 | reverse complement strand
GCCCAATGCCCAATGCCCAATGCCCAATGCCCAATGCCCAATGCCCCATGCCCAAATTAATGTATGTTCAGTCTTTGGTGTAAAGCGTCGCGTGCGTGTTCTCGGTCGTCAAAATGGATTTTTTCAGTGCCGAGAATTTGGTAGTCTTCGTGACCTTTACCAGCAAGCAACACTCCATCACCGGGTTGTGCTTGTAAAATAGCGGTACGAATAGCAGTAGCCCGATCGCAAATTACAGTTGGTTGTACTGTGTCAGCAATTCCCGCTAAAATATCTTGCAAAATTCGTTCTGGGTCTTCAGTCCGAGGGTTATCTGATGTCACTACTGCAACATCAGCTAACTCAGCAGCAATTTTACCCATTTTTGGCCGCTTAGTGCGATCTCGATCGCCTCCACAACCAAACACGCAAATCACCTTACCAGGTATAAACGGGCGTGCAGCTTTCAGCAAATTTTCCAAACTATCGGGTGTGTGGGCATAATCCACAATAACGCTAATATCTTGGTCTGGTAGAATCTGTACCCGTTCCATTCGTCCGGGGACTCCTGGGAACTCAGGTATTACAGACGCTACTAACTGCAAATCTATCCCTAAGTGTAAAACTGCTCCTACGGCTGCGAGAAGATTTTCTAAATTATATTGTCCGACTAGGGGCGATCGAAAAGCTACGTCACCTTTTGGTGTATGTAATATACCACTGACACCATTGGGCTGGTAATTTAAATCACTCATCCATAAATCAGCGCTGTTGTCGTTGACACTGTAACTCCAAACGCGCTCAGAATCTAACGAGGCAATTAACCGCTTCCCATAGGAATCATCAGCATTAATTATTGCCCGTCCCTTGAGATAATCAGGGCTAAATAACAACGCTTTGGCGGCAAAGTAATCTTCCATATCGGTGTGATAATCGAGATGGTCTTGAGTAAGATTACTGAACACCGCCACATCAAATTCACAACCTAAGACTCTACCTTGGGATAAGGCGTGGGAACTTACTTCCATCACCCCGAACTCACTACCAGCATTTATAGCCTCTGCTAGTTGCTGTTGCAGTTCCACTGCAAAGGGCGTAGTGTAGGCAGCAGTTTGCTCAAAACCTGCCCAACGAGTGTAGAGAGTTCCCATCAAAGCTGTAGCTAGATTAGCTTTGATGAGCAGAAATTCAATCAGATGAGTAGTTGTTGTTTTGCCATTTGTACCAGTCACACCTACTAGCTTTAGTTTTCGCCCCGGATAACCGTAAAAAGCACTGGCTATTTGGGCACAAGCTTGAGTTATGTTACTTGCACTGATGACTACAGCCTCATTTGTGGGAGGATTTTTCTGTGCAGCTTCGGGAGAAACGATCGCAGCTACAGCCCCGGATGCGATCGCACTTTGCCAAAATTCTCCACCATCAACCCGCGTTCCTGGCATCCCAATAAACAAATCTCCCACACCACAAGCATGGGAATTCGTCTTCAAACCCCTAACTTCCACATCCTCCATCGGATGGCTAGGCAATTGTTCAACACTATCTACCGCCGTTAGTAATTCCCGCAATTTCATGTTGTGAACCTCGTCACATTCTTAATCTTGCGCTTATTCTGCATTATTTTTTTCTAATTGGCTAAATACTTACGCAACATTTGCTCCAACTGCTGCACACTAGCACGAGGAGAAGGACGCGGCAATGGTACTTCTATAATTTCTCCCTCCGTGCCCTCTGCGCCTCTGTGGTTCGATAAATAAAGTACTGGCACCTCATACTCATACGCACCAAACCAATCTTCACGAGTTGTAATATCCCTAATTTCCAACTCAAAACTAAGATTTTGGATTTGTTCTAGCTTTTCCTGCAAGCCTTCACATAAATGACAGCCGGGTTTACTGTATAAAATTAATCGCATTTGCTAATTAATTACCATGAACATTATTTTACATATCACCAAAAGCGAACAATGGGAACAGGCAAAAATCCTCGGAAGCTATCGCGGTGATACGTTAGACTCGGAAGGATTTATCCACTGTTCGACAGCAGCGCAAGTTATCTGGGTGGCGAATCGTTTTTTTGTCAATCAAAAAGATTTAGTAATTCTTTGCATTGATTCTGATCGAGTTAAAGCTGAAATTCGTTATGAAGCTGCGGAGGTAGACAATTTCTTTCCTCATATTTATGGTGAGTTAAATATTGATGCTGTGTTTCAGGTTGTTGATTTTGAGGCGGGGGAAGATGGATTTTTTGTGTTGCCGAAAGAGGTTATAAGTTTAGAATAATACCAAT
This sequence comes from Nostoc sp. UHCC 0251, assembly GCF_034932245.1. Classification (NCBI taxonomy): domain Bacteria; kingdom Bacillati; phylum Cyanobacteriota; class Cyanophyceae; order Nostocales; family Nostocaceae; genus Nostoc; species Nostoc sp. UHCC 0251. The sequence continues at coordinate 7,945 of NZ_JAYGHD010000416.1, read as the reverse complement.
TTGAAAAAAGAATGCGACAAATAGACCATTTGTAGAGACGCGATTCATCGCGTCTTTACCCAAGGATGTGTTGCAATCATTAATTGAATTGGTATAACGAACCGCCTTTCCTTCGGAACGCTACGCGAACGCGAAGCGTCTCGCAGAGAAGACGCAATCACGTAGCGTCTCGTTAGAGAAGGACGCAAAGAAGAGATGGAAAGTTTTAATGTGGGTGAATATGTCGATCAAATGGCGTTGTTGTTGGATTTACAGCTAAGAGATGAGTATCGAGATGGTGTGGTAGCAAATTTTGAGAGAATTAGTGCGATCGCTAATTTGGTAAATTCTTTTCCGCTACCAGAGGATATTGAAGTTGCACCAGTTTTTGAACCATGAATGATGCTGTATCGATAGCTGCTGCTGTGCGTGAAGGCAAAGTTAGCGCGGTGGAAGTTACTAAGGCTGCATTAGCACGAATAGCGGCACAAGATAATCAACTCAACTGTTTTACGACTGTGACTGCTGAAACAGCTTTAACAGATGCAGCCCGTATTGACAGGGAAATTGCCCAAGGTAATAATCCTGGAACGCTGCCTGGTGTGCCTTTTGCGGTGAAAAACCTCTTCGATATCACTGGTTTAACGACTCTGGCGGGTTCAAAAATCAATGCAGAGAACCCAGCAGCAAGCCTTGATGCAACAGCAGTAGCAAAGCTGAAACAAGCGGGTGCTGTGCTGGTTGGTGCTTTAAATATGGATGAGTACGCTTATGGGTTTGTAACGGAAAACTCCCATTACGGTGCTACTCACAACCCCCATGATTTACAGCGAGTTGCTGGTGGTTCATCGGGAGGTTCGGCGGCGGCTGTTGCTGCTGGGTTAGTACCGTTGACGCTGGGTTCTGATACAAATGGTTCGATTCGGGTTCCGGCGGCGTTGTGTGGCGTTTTTGGTTTTAAGCCGACTTATGGTAGGTTATCTCGTGCTGGGGTAGCTTTATTTTCTAGCAGTTTTGACCACATTGGCCCTTTTGCGCGTTCGGTGCAGGATATCGCTACGGTGTTCGATGTGCTTCAAGGAGAAGACGATCGCGATCCAATTTGTACTAAGCGTCCGCCTGAATTGGTTTTACCACAACTCAAACAAGATATTTCTGATATCAGAATTGCCATTGCTGCTGATTATTTCACCAAAGGCGCAGAATCAGAAGCTTTAGCAGCAGTCCAAAAGGTAGCTGATGCTTTAAGTGTGACTGAATACGTAACAATACCAGAAGCACACCGCGCCCGTGCAGCAGCGTTTGTGATTACAGCTAGCGAGGGTGCAAATCTGCATTTGGATAAGTTGCGATCGCGTCCCCAAGATTTTGATTCAGCAACACGCGATCGCTTTTTAGCTGGGGCGTTAATTCCTAGTAGCTGGTATCTGCAAGCCCAACGGTTTAGAAAATGGTACCGCGATCGCGTTCGGGAAGTCTTTCAAAATGTAGATATAATTCTTGCCCCAACTACACCAATTTCTGCACCACTAATTGGTCAACAAACCATGATTTTGGATGGCGAAGAAATTCTTGTCCGTCCTCATTTAGGGTTATTTACTCAACCATTATCTTTTATTGGTTTACCAGTTTTATCAATACCAATTCAGCGTCAAAATGCCTTACCTTTAGGTGTGCAATTGATAGCAGCACCATATAATGAAGCGTTAATTTTACGGGTTGCGGCTGCGTTAGAGGTAAAGGGTGTAGTTTCAGCACCAATAGTCTAGAATGCGATACCTACGGTAGGCCTCAGAGAAAATGCTTACAGGGATTGCTTTTAAATACGGCAAAGACAGCCGCGAATATGAGATGGCTGGTGGAGTTCGCAGAAGTGAGAGTCTCCGTAAAAGCAGGGCAACTCGCTTAAAAACTATTGCCAAGAAAGCATCAAGCCAGAGTGTTTAACTAATTCGTAATGACGCTTTCTACGAGACGCTGCGTGTACCCCTGCAAAGCAAGCTGCGCGCAGCGTTCGGCTAACTTCCTAATCTGCCTCATCCCTGAACCTGTGTGCGAGTTACACTCCATCAAAAGTAGATGGATAAACAACCTTTCCCTTATACCTTTTTTGATAGTTTTGCAGTGGTTTAACCATGAAGACATCCTCTGGTACTGGAAAAGGAGACTCGATTTCATAAACAACAGAAGGCTGAAAGCCAAAACGAGTATAGAAGTGGGGATGACCAAGGACAATCACTATGGCTTCTTTCTTTGCCTCTGCTATTTCTAACCCTGCTTTTATTAGTGCGCTACCAATACCCTGTCTTTGAAACTGTGGATGAACTGCTAAAGGTGCTAAACCGAGAACCTGTAGTGTTTCTTCACCCACCAGGTCAATGTAGCTAAATAAAATATGACCGACTATAACATTTTCAACCTCTGCAACCAGAGAAAGTTCTGGAATATAGCGGTCAGAACGGCGAATTTTCTCTACAAGTTTGGCCTCGTTTTGTTGCCCAAAGGCTAATGTATTCACCTCAGCTATTACTGTGTAGTCTGGCAGAGTTTCACAACGAATATTGATCATTGGCAATGATTAAGCCCTCTAGGGCAAAGCTATTCAACTTTTTCATACCAGATACCTACTCTCTCAAAAGCACTATAAGCAAGCTTCAGAAAATTCATTACTCTCTGTCGCCCAATTATGCCAAATTCTTTATACTCTCTTGCCTCCGCAAAAGTCAGCCGATTCTGGTCAATTATGTTTCTTTCTTTATATGCTAACTTCGGAAAATCTATAACTTTTATCTTATATTTACTTGCTACTTTCTGAAAGTTTGAGTCTGACTCTACATGCTCCCAATCATCACACAGGCCTAAATTCCTGACCAAAATATGAGGGATTTTCTCACCGTAGGTATTCACTGACTGAGCAAACAGGTTGATGCTGTCGTATCCTCCTGTTGATACAAACCATTTGCAAAACATCACTCCCTGCAAATTCCCTAGTTCAAGTAATTGATTAGAATCAATCCACCCTTGTACTGCTCTATGCGATTGTGCGGGTAAATTCACAATTACTGGCCTCTCTACCGCCCACTCAAATATTCTATCTGCCTTATCTGCATGTCGTTCATTCTCACTAAACACAGCATACTTACATATTTCCTTATACACCTCTGCTACATCTGGATTTGACCTATCTGTGTCCACTGGCACAAACGGGATTTTCTTATCTAGACAATACTGAATCATTGTTCTAGTAAAGAGAGATTTTCCTACCCCGCCTTTTTCACCATCTACCAAATGAATTGTCGGCATTACAGCCACCTCTAATAGTTATTCAAGTTTGATACATCTTTGCCCTGGCTGAGAACTTTTTGGCAGTTGCCGCATAAGCAACTTGCCCGGTATAAAAGCTACATAGAGTTTATCGAGAAAGGCAGAAGGCAGAGGGCAGAAGGCAGAAGGAATACTGCCCTCTGTTCTCTGCTGCGACCACTTTCTAGCAAGGGTTTAAGACCCCCACTAAACTATTTTTTAGTGGCTCCAAGACAGGAGGGGTTTGAATCCCCAACTGAGGCGAACCTTCTGCCCTCTGCCTCCTGCCTTCTGCCTTCTTCAAGTTCTTCAGTCTCTACCTGCATAATTCTAAGCAAAGTTTATGCCTCTGCTAAGTAATTGAATAAAAATCGGTATAAAGATAATTTACTTACAGATTAATTAGTAATAACTAAAACTCAGTAATAAAATTATACCCAAGGGTGACAGACATTATACATCATAAATTTTTGTTGTAATTAGTGCAGGTTAGAGGTAGCGTAAAGTGGACAATTTGACAATCTTTAATACTCAAACTACTTGGCGTATAGTCATAATCTGTCCGCACGCAACAAGAACGCAAGACACTTAGTATATGGTTCGAGAACTCGAAAGAAAACGCCAGAGTGCAAAGTTTCCCGAAACTGCACCGGCTGCGAATCCCGTATTTTTTAGAACCTATAGCCGCCGCACAAAGGCGGGACTAAGGGAAACATGGGATGAGGTATGCGATCGCACTCTACTCGGTTTAGTTGAGTTAGGAAAGCTCACTCAAGAAGAAGCTGCCATACTCGATAAGATGCAGCGCAACCTGAAAGCCATGCCCAGTGGGCGCTGGTTATGGGTTGGTGGTACAGACTGGATAACCAAACCAAAGAATTTTTCCGGGGCTTATAATTGCACCTCTACCAATCTCGAAGACTGGAGTGCCTTCGGATTAATGATGGATTTGGCAATGATGGGCTGTGGTACTGGAGCCGTCATAGAACCACAATTTATTAATCAGTTGCCTCCCATCCGTAATCAACTGAATGTTACTGTACAAGGCGAAATTGGCAGCACTCCTGTCCAACAGCGACGTGAATATACTCAAACTCATATAGAAGGCAATAACGTCACTATTCACGTAGGAGATAGCCGTGAAGGTTGGGTTGAATCATATCAAGCCCTATTAGAACTCTCCACTAATGAACGATTTAGCAAGGTAGAGACGCAAAACTTTGCGTCTGTAGAAGTATTAGTTGACATCAGTGATGTCCGAAAAGCAGGAGAAACTCTCAACGGTTTTGGAGGAGTTGCTAATCCTGTAAAATTGCCCGGACTTTATCAGCGTTGTGCATCTATCCTAAATAAAGCTGTAGGACGACAATTAAATTCAGTTGAATGCTGTCTGTTGATCGATCAGGCTGCTGTAACAATTGTTGCAGGTAACATTCGGCGCTGTCTACCTGAAGATGCTTTAGTTCATACTTCCAAAGGCCTTGTTCCCATTTGCGATGTCCAAGTGGGCGATCTAGTACAAACGCCTTTAGGATTTCGGCGAGTTGTTGATAAATTCGACCAAGGATTTCAGGATGTCTATGAAATTGAAACTAATGCGACTTATCCAAGAGCAACTTTAAACCACAGACAAGCAGTTCTTGCAGATGCTCAAGGGGGAATTACCTGGAAGTCGATTGCAAATTTAGTTGAGGGCGATCGCCTCCTGCACAACACACAAGTACTACCTGGTACAGTTACCCATCTACCCCCTGATTTTACTGAATCTCGCCCCTCAAACAGTCGCACAGCTAAATCGTTTGTAATTCCCGAATTAACAGCTGAAGTTGCTTGGCTAATTGGGTTAACCCACGGTGACGGCTATATTGCTCTCGGTCGCAATAAGTATGATAAACCTTATGGCCGGGTTGAATGGGCAATGAACAGCTTAGATACGGAACTCACAGCTAGAGTTCAAGCCAAAATAGATGCTGCTTTAGCTTTATTTGGATTGACTGCTACTCATGGGGTAATCAAGGGCGAAAACACTGCCAAATCAATCTGCTCATCTATTCGACTAGCTGAGTACTTCCATCGCTATATCAAGCAACCTAATATTCCCCTAGCAGTTCCTAGTTTTATTTTGCAGGGTTCAGTAGATATTAGGGCGGCTTACCTTGGTGGATTAATGGATAGTGATGGTGCTGTCAATAACCGACCCCCTCACTTAATTACCTCAGTCTATCGGTCATTTATTAGACAAGTTAGTGTAGTTTTATCCAGCTTAGGTATCGCTGGCAGAATTAGCATTACCCATCCACAACACCAAACATGGCAAGTTAAGTATAACCTAACAATTCCAGCCCTCAAAGGGCGTTATAACGCCCTTATTGCACCTCACTCGCTTAAGGGAGAAGTCCGCCAAGGGTTAAAAATGTATGGTTTCACCGTCCCTGGTACAATCATGCGGGAAGCTTACACTTATAGCGAGATGCGAGATATGGGATTTCAAGGATCTCGCACTGTTGATGCCAATTATGAGCGCTATATCGTTGAAGCTGATATCTCACTAGATATTCCAGTTAGTGTTAAAGGACTGGGCAGTTATGATCATGTCCACACTTACGATATTGAAGTCGAAGAAGCTCATTGTTTCTATTGTGATGGCTATCTGACACACAATAGTGCGGGGATGCGTCAGTTTATTGCTGACGATGAACAAGGAGCCACTGCCAAAGATAACTTATGGCAGCAAGATGAAAGTGGTAACTGGCGAATTGATCCAGAACGTGATGCACTCAGGATGGCAAACCACACCAGAGTTTTTCACCGCAAGCCAACCTTAGAAGAATGTGTTGGTGCTGTCCGCAAACAATATTATAGTGGCGAGGGAGCGATTCAATGGGCTGGTGAGGCTGTAGCGCGATCGAACATTGATTTGCTGCCAACACAAGCTCTAAAAGTTAATTTTTTGCAAGCTTATGAACAAGGAACAGCCAAAGAGTGGTTAGAAGAACGTTATTCAAATCTTGATGCTAATGAGCTAGAACATCGTTTAGCTCGCTATGGGCTAAATCCGTGTGGTAATTGATTTTGCCTCACGTTAAAAACCTCGCAAAAACGGGGAAGGCTGAGATGCTAATCCCGTGGTAATCAAAGGAATTAAAAAGCCTTTGACACCGTACAGCGTAGAGAGTGAAACTAGATTACATCCAACATTGTTGTCTAGAATATAATCTCTCCAAGAGTGCGGGGGTGGATGTGAAAAATACTTGTGTTGAGCGGCTTGCCCTGAGCGTAGCCGTTGGCGCAGCCTCTCGTAGAGAAGGGAGCCGAAACACTTTTATTATCTGAAGTCACATCTGTAAAAGGTACGCGGAGCTACTGCAAATAATGAAGCAGTAGAACTAGGGGATAAAAAGCCTCTAGGGTAACAAATTTGGAAATCATTGGTAGTAATTTCCACTGCAATTTGTCAGAGGTTCACCTTAATCAAATCGACCCACATAACTACAAAGAACAAGAAGAAGCTTTCACTGCTGGGGCGCTATCTGTAGCAGCACTTTTAAATCACAAATTCCTAGAACCACGCTATCAATACAGCCGTGAATTAGATCCGATTGTAGGAGTTTCTTTTACAGGTTTATTTGATTTCTTTGTCCATGCTTTTGGTGTTGATTGGCTGCGCTGGTGGGAAGCAGGAAGACCCGCTACTGCACAAGGGCTAGCTTTCAAACGTGAGGAAGAAAAATATCTAAGTTCCTGGAAAGATATTGTACATCGGGTAGTTTGGGATTATTGCGATCGCCACAATTTCAAGCGTCCAAATCGTTGCACTACAGTTCAACCCAGTGGCACGAAGGCATTATTAACTAATGCTAGTTCAGGATGGCATCCCCCGAAAGCGCAAAGATTTATTCGCCGTATCACCTTCGGCAAAAATGATCCAGTAGCCTTAGCTTGTATTGACTACGGTTACAACGTCATTCCTTCTCAATCAGATAAAGATGAACAGGGCAATTTGCTCAACGATCCCTTTGATCCACGGGTGAGTGAATGGTTAGTAGAAATTCCTGTTTCTGTATCTTGGGCTGATTTACCAGGTGCTGATGAAATTGATGTTTCTAAGTTTTCAGTCTTAGCCCAATTTGATTTTGTCCTCCAGGTTCAACGTTGGTATGTGACTCACAACACATCAGCAACTTTAGAGCTTCGCTCTGATGAAATCGAACCTTTAGGACAGCGGATTTACGAAACTATCCAGAATGATGAAGGATATATTTCAGCAGCCCTTTTAGCTCGTTTTGATGACCTGCAATCATTCCCACGTTTGCCATTTGAACCAATAGATAAGCCAACCTACGATCGCTTAAATCAAGAGGTGAAAGCACGGCGTAAAACAGATGATTTTTGTGCAGTCTTAAGCCGCTACGATTTAGGCGAAATGGCAGAGGCTGGCCCTAGCGGTTGCGATTCTGATAAATGTATGTTTCCCGATCAGCAACCAAGCTCATAAGGTGAAATGACTATCAATTTAGAGTAGGGCTATTTCGTTCTAAACATAAACCGCTCAGAACTAAAGTTCCGAGCTAATAGCTTAAGTCCACTAAAGTGGACTAAAAGCCTTTCTTAGTCGTCTTTAGACGACTTTTGCTATTAGCCTCAGAATTTATTCTGAGGCGGG
>NZ_JAYGHD010000415.1:0-10404 GCF_034932245.1 Nostoc sp. UHCC 0251 | reverse complement strand
ATTTTGCATAATACCAAAATCCTTGTAGAGACGTAGCAGTGCTACGTCTCTACATGCAGATTCATACTTTAATTGAGCAACGCCATATTTCTTATTCTCACGCAAATTCTTCTTTTGCTGAGACGGTAATATTCGTGTTCGCCACAATTTTAAGGAAAGTAGGTGTATTTTGTGGTATCTAACTCCAGCTTAAGTTTCAGCAGGTAATGAAAATTAAAATAGTAATTTTACTGGGGTTTTTAAATATTTACGTAAGTTACTATACAGCATGATTAACGAGCAAATACTGACATCTTTTCATTGTCTTAGACGGGGTGGATACCGATGACATCTGAAAACGAGCGCCAAAAAGAACTTGAACACCGGGAACGGGTACTTCGAGAACGAGAAGTTGAATTGCGACTCCGGGAAATGGAAACTGACATCCATGCTCCCGATGCGGCTTTTCATCAAACTGTGAAGCATCAGCCAGAAAACTCTCAGAAACCTTGGATGAAAAAAGTGATCCTCGGTGGGAAGCTGTTTGCTCTTGGTGTGGCGGCGTTGGTTGCAGTGAGAATAGCCTCAGTGCTGGCTGGGTTTATTATTGTTGGTGCGCTGGGGTGGATGTCTTACAAATTATTTTTGGAATCTAAAAAAACCAATCTTTAATAAAGGTGTGACTATGATGAGTGATCAAGTAGCAACTGATAGATTTATCCAAGACTTAGAACGCGTTGCTCAAGTGCGATCGGAAATTTCTGTATGTTTGAGTAAACTAGCTGAAACAATTAATAAAGCTGAGTTGGCTGGAGACTCTTCATCAGGAAAACTCAGTTTAGAGCGAGATATTGAAGATATTACAGTAGCTAGTAAAAACCTCCGGCAAGGTGTATTTCGTCTTTTGGTACTGGGCGATATGAAACGGGGCAAAAGTACGTTTCTCAACGCCTTAATTGGGGAAAACTTATTACCGAGCGATGTTAATCCTTGTACCGCAGTCTTAACAGTTCTACGCTATGGGCCAGAGAAAAAAGTTACCATTCATTTTAATGATGGTAAAAGTCCGCAACAGCTAGATTTTCAGAATTTTAAATATAAATACACTATTGATCCGACTGAAGCAAAAAAGTTAGAGCAGGAGAAAAAACAAGCTTTTCCAGATGTTGATTATGCAGTAGTTGAGTATCCCTTAACGCTACTAGAGAAGGGAATTGAAATTGTCGATAGTCCAGGATTGAATGATACCGAAGCGCGAAACGAATTATCTTTAGGTTATGTAAATAACTGTCACGCAATTTTATTTGTGATGAGAGCTTCTCAACCTTGTACCTTGGGTGAGCGTCGCTACCTAGAAAATTATATCAAAGGTCGAGGATTGACAGTTTTCTTCTTAATTAATGCTTGGGATCAGGTGCGGGAATCATTGATTGATCCTGATGATGTAGAAGAATTAAAAGCATCTGAAGATAGATTACGGCAAGTATTTAATGCAAATTTAGCAGAATATTGTACTGTAGAAGGTCAGAATATTTATGACGAACGCGTGTTTGAGCTTTCGTCAATTCAAGCACTCAGACGACGGCTGAAAAATCCCCAAGCTGATTTAGAGGGGACTGGCTTTCCGAAGTTTATGGATTCGCTTAATACTTTTCTTACCAGAGAACGTGCGATCGCAGAACTCCGTCAAGTTAGAACTTTAGCTAGACAAGCCTGCAATCATACCCGCGAAGCAGTTGCTAGACGCATACCATTACTTGACCAAGATGTAGATGAATTGAAAAAACGGATTGATTCTGTGGAACCAGAGTTTAACAAACTCACAGGTATCCGGGATGAATTCCAAAAAGAAATTATCAATACAAGAGACACTCAAGCAAGAACAATTTCCGAATCTTTCCGCAGCTACGTTTTAAACTTAGGTAACACCTTTGAAACCGATTTCTTACGCTATCAGCCGGAATTAAATCTGTTTGATTTTCTCAGTAGTGGTAAACGAGAAGCATTTAACACCGCACTGCAAAAAGCCTTTGAGCAATATATCACGGATAAATCTGCTGCTTGGACATTAACTGCTGAAAAAGATATCAATGCAGCTTTTAAAGAGCTTTCTCGCAGTGCAGCACAATATGGCGCGTCCTACAGTCAAGTCACAGATAAAATTACAGAAAAGCTCACCGGACAAGACGTAAAGATACATACCGCTACTACTGCTGAAGAAGATAACTCTCCCGGCTGGGCAAAATGGGCAATGGGATTGTTATCGCTATCTAAGGGAAATCTTGCTGGTTTTGCACTAGCTGGAGCCGGATTTGATTGGAAAAATATTTTATTAAACTACTTCACTGTAATTGGTGTTGGTGGAATAATTACAGCAGTGACAGGTATTTTTCTTGGCCCCATTGGGTTTGCACTGCTAGGTTTGGGAGTAGGATTTTTACAAGCAGATCAAGCACGTAAAGAGTTAGTTAAAACGGCGAAGAAAGAGTTAATTAGACATTTGCCACAAGTGGCAAATGAGCAATCTCAAGTTGTATACAATGCCGTGAAAGAGTGTTTTGACTCTTACGAAAGAGAAGTAAGCAAGCGGATTAACGATGATATTGTATCTCGGAAATCAGAATTAGATAATCTAGTCAAGCAGAAACAAACCCGCGAGATAAATCGTGAGAGTGAGTTCAACCGTTTAAAAAACTTACAGGAAGATGTAATAGCTCAGTTGCAAAAAATTGAGGCGGCGTATAGCAATTTATTAGCTTACTATAGTTGATAAATCTCATTACTCTCGTTCCCAGCTTCTAGCTGGGAATGCCTACTGGGAGGCTCGGCCTCCCATAACCATAAAAATATGAGGCGGAGCCTCAAGGAATTGCATTCCCAGACAGAGCCTGGGAACGAGGAATAGGGAAATTATGCAACAACAGTATGAAGGTTATAAAGATTTAGCAGATTCTCTCAAATCTGCATCTGCATTACTGAATTTAGAACGTAATTCGCAACTACATCAAGAGATAGTTACCATTTGCAATCATCTGGTTAATCCCAGCTTTCGGATTGCGGTATTTGGCCCGTTTAATCATGGCAAATCTACCTTACTGAATGCCATGTTAGGGAATCGCACCTTACCAATTGATTTAATTCCCACCACAGGCGCAGCGATTACTGTCAAGTATGGCTCTGATGTGCGAACTCGCATCATGTTGGTAGATGGTACAGAAATCTATCGCAGTGGCACAGAAGTTTTACAGCAATTTGCAATTCTTGATAGCAATAGACAGATGCGAAAAGATGTTGCATCTGTAGAAGTTTTTTGTCCGCATCCCTTTTTAGAAACAGGTGTAGAGTTTCTCGATTTACCAGGAACAAATGACAGAGATGAACAAGATAATTTAATTCGAGAACAACTATTAAGTGCAGATTTAGTCATTCAATTATTAGATGCACGTAAATTGATGACTTTAGGTGAACGGGAAAACTTACGAGATTGGCTATTAGATCGCGGTATTAAAACAGTTATATTTGTTGCCAATTTTATTAACTTACTCGAACCCGACGAGCAAAAACAAGTTCAAAATCGGCTGTTGTTTGTTGCAGAAAGCTTTCGAGCCGAATTACCTCCAGGTTTTAGTAATTTATATCGCGTTGATGCTTTACCTGCCTTAAGAGCCAGATTAAAAGGCGATGTTGCTGCTGCCAATAGTAGCGGATTAGCGGCTTTTGAAACAGCTTTGCAAAATATTGTAGGGATTTTGCAACCAAATCGTGGTAATGTGCGTTTGCCAAGAGTGCAAGCGATCGCTTCTCAAATCCAACACTCATTAAAAGCTAAAATTGACCCGATTGCTATTGAAATAAAATATTTTAATGATAAAGAAAATACTAAAAATGAAATTAAACAAAAAGCCGCTAACCTAATTTATAAAGGTTTTACTACTAGCGTGGAAGAGTTACGCGATTGGCTAGCATTACCCAAACTACTCACAAAATACCAAGCTGATGCAGCAGTTGCATTAGCAGAAAATAATTTTAAAAATTGGCAGATAAACATCCTTAAAAAAGACCTAACTCAATTGCAATTATCTGCAATTAAATGGCTTTATCAAGCTTACGAATTTTTCCAAGAAGAAAGACCGCAAGATTTATTAATTCCCTTTCCTAGCGAACCACAAGTAATATTACCCTCAAAGCAAAGCAATACTGATGATTTGAGCGAGCCTGGTTCCATAGCTGTTGGCGGTGGTATTGGTTGGTTGTTAGGCGGCCCGGTGGGTGCTGCTGTCGTCGGGAGTATTTCTTATTTGTTAAACAAGAATATCCAAAAGCAAGACGAACAATTAGCAAAGGATTCTTATCATCAGGAAGTTGCTAAACTTTGTATAACTGCAATTGAAGATTATTTATCTCGTTTCAGCAGTCAAGGGTTATCGATTTTGACTGAGTATGAGCAGAAAGCCGAAAAAGTAATTTGTTTTGAATTCAGCCAAGAACCGTTAGAAATTACTAATAAACTCAAAAATTTACAGCAGTTGCAAAACGGTTTTAATCAGTTATTAAGAGAGTTAGAAAAAGTCAAAATACTCTCCAATCACCAACCTTATAAAGAAATACCCAAATATAGCCACACCAATAGAAAGTATTCACCACAGCCAGAGAGAGTTCAAACCCCTAAAAAAGATACTAATGTTAAGCAACAACAGGAAAATACTGCAAAGAATACTAAGACAAGGGTTGAATCTGTTTCGCCACCGCCACCCCCAAAAGCTTCTCCCTCTCCTCGTCCAGAAGAGGTAGAGGCGAAATTTCGTGATTGGGAACTTAATGAAGAAATAGCAAGGATGAAAGCAGAGATGCGTAACCCTAAGGCTTATCGTCAGACATCGCCTGGTTCTCAAACCGGCAAACAGCAAAATACAACTCAAAGCAACAAAGCACCCAATCAACCAAAAACCCAGGCACAAAAAGATAAAATTACTCGCGCCTACAGTATTTTAGGATTGCAAGCAAACGCTTCTCAGGCTGAGGTAAAGCAGGCTTATCGAACTTTAGTAAAAAAATGGCATCCAGATTTGTTTGTGAATCAGCCACAACTGCTAAAACAAGCACAAGAGAAAATGCACTTAGTTAATGATGCTTACACAATTTTGAGTGAGCAATAGGGAATAGGGAATGGGGAATGGGGAATGGGGAATGGATTTATTTACGAATGATTTAGGTGTGCTATAGGATTACTATTTGATTTTTGAACAAAGTTCAGTATTGTAGGGTGCGTTAGGATGAAATCCGTAACGCACCGAATCCCTGGTAATAGTGCGTTACGCTGTCGCTAACGCACCCTACGTATCTTTTCAAAAATCAAACCGGATTCCTATATATCAAAGGGTGCAGATAGATCACCTGATGCTTCCTGGATTAAACTGGAACGGTGGAATGCTCATTTTGAATATGAGTAAAGTTTGGTAGTGTACGCATCATAGGATTTTAGGCAAATCAGATGTCAATCATGCCACCGCTATAAGCCAAAATTTTTATAGATACTGCATACAGGTAAAGTCAAAATGGATATTAAAAATGGCTTCGTCGGCGCTGTTGGTAACACACCTCTGATTCGCTTAAACAGCTTTAGTGAAGAAACAGGGTGTGAAATTCTCGCTAAAGCAGAATTTCTCAATCCTGGCGGTTCTGTCAAAGACCGCGCCGCACTTTACATTATCGAAGACGCAGAAGAGAGAGGTCTGCTCAAACCTGGTGGCACCGTTGTAGAAGGAACCGCTGGTAATACTGGCATTGGACTAGCACATATTTGCAACGCCAAAGGCTACAAATGCCTAATTATTATTCCCGATACTCAGTCACAAGAAAAAATAGACGCACTGAAAGCACTAGGCGCAGAAGTTCGTCCCATCCCCGCCGTACCTTACAAAGACCCAAACAATTACGTCAAGCTATCTGGCAGAGTCGCCGCTGAGTTAGAAAACGCTATTTGGGCGAATCAGTTTGATAACTTAGCTAACCGCCGCGCCCACTACGAAACCACAGGGCCGGAAATTTGGACGCAGACAGATGGTAAAATAGACGCATGGACATGTGCAACTGGTACTGGTGGTACTTATGCTGGTGTGGCATTGTACTTAAAAGAACAAAATCCGGCGATTAAATGCGTTGTTGCCGATCCATTGGGTAGCGCACTTTACAGCTATGTCAAAACTGGCGAAATCAACGTAGAAGGAAATTCCATCACCGAAGGCATTGGTAATGGTCGTGTCACAGCCAATATGGAAGGCGCACCTGCTGATGATGCCATTCAGGTCGATGACAAAGAAGCTTTACGGGTAGTTTACCAACTGCTGAGGAAAGATGGTCTGTTAATGGGCGGTTCAACAGGTATTAATGTTGGCGCAGCTGTCGCCCTAGCAAAGCAGTTGGGGCCAGGACATACCATTGTCACCATCTTGTGTGATAGTGGTTCCCGATACCAGTCGCGGATATTCAACCCTGAATGGCTAGCCTCAAAAGGACTTTCAATAGATTAGTCATTAGTCATTGGTCATTGGTCATTGGTCATTGGTCATTGGTCATTGGTCATTGGTCATTGCCAAAGGACAACTGACGAATGACAAATGACAAAGGACAACGGACAAATGACAAACATAACTCAACCATCAGACTTTCCGATAATAGACCAACCCTCTTCTCCTAAATGTGTGCGGATTTGTCAAAATCGTACCTGCAAAAAGCAAGGTGCAGTCAAAGTTTTGGCAGCTTTTGCAGCTTTGCCAATCCCTGGTGTAACGGTAACGGCTACCAGCTGTTTAGGACAATGTGGCAATGGGCCGATGGTGCTGGTATTACCTGATATGGTCTGGTATAGTGGCGTTCAACCCGATGAAGTATCTCTACTGATAGAAAATCATTTGCTAGGTGGTCAAAGAGTCCAACAGATGCTCTATTATCGGTTTCATCCCCAGAAATCAAATTAATTAACAATATCAGGGTCTGCAATCTTGTTGACTGAAGCGAGGCATCCAATGAATATCCAGCAGCTGCGTCAATCCTTAAAGCAAAAGTGGCTTATTTACTACGGGCAAAATATTACCTGGCTGGTCAAAATGCGAATTTGGGGCACTTACGATGGCCTACGCCGTCCTTTGTCCGGTTTTATTTTGGCAACGCTGTCTGTTTTAGAACCTCAGTTTGATGAAATACTTTCTTTTATGCTGGATCTGAATAACGACCCAGATAAAATAGTTGCTGCTTTAGGTCTTAACTTCAATCCTGATGAAGAGTTACGTTTAATAAAACCAGAACATTCTATGGCTACAAGCCAAGTGGAAAGCGAGTCGCCAGATGAGATGCATTCTGAGGATAAACATCTGTCATCAGCTGTAACTGCCAGCAAGATTGCGCTTCATTCTCTTGCCAAGACTTTAGACTCGAACTTGTCACGCACCAATCAACTTGTGCCATCAATTACAGCTAGCACTGAGGTGGTTCGCACGCGCAAACCTGAGTTGGTAGTTGCATTTGCTACTAAAATTGCTCCAGATACTCCTGTAAAAACGCCATCCTCCGGTTTTCTAAGGGAATATCAACCAATAGGATTGCACTCTGCGCCGACAATGACTGATGAGGTTAATAGCAAAGCCAAAACCATGCCATCTGTAGCATTAGCTAGTGATGTTAAAAGCAATGCGCCATCTGTCCGAATTCCTGTAGGCGCATTGTTGGCAATTACCACTGAAATTAATAGTAATGGCAAACCAGTGCGATCGCTAGCAATTACTACTGAGGTTAAAAGCAACAGCAAACAACCGAATATTCAACCACAAGATGTTAAGAGCAAAGTGAATTTACCAACCACAAATGCCCGTAGTATAGCTTCTTGGGTAGATGAATTTTGTTACGGCACTAGGAATAAAGAAGAAGATATTTTAACTTGAATTGCTTATGGATATTCGTGAGTAACAAAGGGTATTTCTATGACTTCACCCTCAGTTTCTCCCACTTTAACTTTTAAGCCGACACCACCAGCTTTAGTGCGAATGTAACCTAGCCCAAAGTAACCATCAGAGGTTTCTGTATAACTGGTAAGTTTGCCAACCTTTTCATCTCCCACTGCGATCGCACTTCCAACTTCCACAGGGGCACTGAGGCGAATACCCAACAGGTGTTGTTTTACACCTTTATATGTATTTAATCGAGCAATAGTTTCTTGCCCGATATAGCAACCTTTCGTAAAAGAAATTGTTTGCCACAAGCCAACTTCTAGAGGATTGTAATCATCTGTAAGTTCTGCATCTGGGGCGGGGCGGCCTTGTAAGATTCGCAATGCATCCCAAGCGCGATCGCTCATCTCTACTGCCCCAGCTTCTAACAATTTATTCCACACCGTTTCTTTGTCAGTATAAGGGAAAGTAAAGGTATATCCGGGAGCCGCTAACCCACTACCCACAGCAACCCGCACTCCTTCAGCCGGAGCAATGGTGTATACTTGATGACTACCGTAAGGTTGTCCAATGAGTTCACCAATACCCAACTTTTCTAAAACAGCGTCGCTTCCTGGGCCAATAAGGCTAAAGGTGTTGGTGTATTCTGTGATATCAGATAATTCCACCTTGTCGGCATAGAAAATATATTTATCCAGCCATTCCATAAGAAATTGGCGGCGATTGGGTGAAACTAGCAGAATTACTGCATCTTCTCTAACGTAGGCGGTTGCTAAATCAATTGTTCTCGCTGTGGAAGTGACAAAAACCGTATCACAACCTTGTCCTGGCTTGAGGATTTGGAAATTGTTAGTACTTTGGTTGTGTAAGAAATTAAGGCGATCGTCGCCAGAGACTTTGATGCGTCCCCAGGCGGTGCGATCGCATATAGCAACCCCAACTCTGGCAGCTTCGATAGCTGCTGCGTCTTTATCGTCAATTGTAGATGTTGGCATGGTGATCAGAAGTTGCCCTGTTCCAATGTTGTCGCACTGAAAATCTTAGCAAATAAGCGTTTGCGGCTTCAATGCACCTCCAGTGAAGTAGGGGCGCAAGTCCTTGCAGCACTACGACGGGATATTTTTTTAACTGGAAGTCCCTTTACTATCACCCTGAGCGTAGAGCTTTTACTGGGTCGATCTGGCTAGCCCGTACGGCGGGAGACAAACTAGCTCCCACTCCCACCACTAGCGCTGAACCCAGTGCCAGCACTGCAATTCTGCTATCAAACTCATAGGGCAAGTTAAAGGTATCAGTAACCACAACTGTCAATCCATGCACTATTCCCAGACCCGCTGCCCCTCCGATTAGACTTAAAAGCATCGCCTCTAGAATAAATTGCAGCATGATTTCCCGTTGGGTTGCACCCACCGCCCGCCTCAAACCTATTTCAGCGGTTCGTTCAGTTACCGAGGCAATCATAATATTTGCAATTCCAACACCGCCAACTAACAGTGCGATCGCTCCTACGACTGTTAGACCTTGGGAAGCCATCTCTAGAGTTTGCTGCTGCTGGATGATATCTGATACATTATTCCAAAATTTAAATTTGTAACCTGGAAATCTTTGTAACAGCAACTCCTCTGCTTGTTGGCTTAACTCTTCCACATCTTCAAGTGAGTAAGGGCGCATTTGGATGCTCCCGATATCGCGGCTACCAGTCAAAGCGTTGTAAATAGACATCGGCACATACAGTTGGCCCGCCGGGGGTGCATTTTCATCTAGACTAGTCGCTACCACCCCTATAACGATATAGGGCCTGTACCCAGCATAAATCAGCTGCCCCACAGGTTCCTGCTTTTCAAAAAGTTGTTCTGCCAGCAATTGATCGATTACGATCACTGGACGGTAGTTGGCAAAATCTTCAGACGTGAAAAACCGTCCCGACACCAATGATTTCCCTGAAGTCAACAAAAAATCTTGGGAAACAGGTGACATGGGTGGAGTAAACTCCTTGTCCTGAAATACAGTTGGCGTAGAACCAGCCCAATTAAAAGAACTAATCGCCTGCAAGCCTACCATTCGCTGTCGTAAAAATTCCATGTCTTCCAACTTGAGTTGGGTGGTTTGACCACCAGCATCCCAGTTTGGATAAATTGAAACTTGAGGTGCGCCTCGTTTTGCTAATTGTTGAGCGATCACGGCTCGGCTAATAGTACCAACTTGAAGCGTAGCGCTGACAGCAGCCACACCCATAAATACCCCTAGAGTAGTCAGAGCAGAACGCAAGGGGTTCCTACCTAAGGAGTGAAAGGTAATATTTAATAAGTCAAAAGCTGAAAGAGCCATAATAATAGTCGTTTTGCTCTAGCTTGGGGATTGGGGAAAAGAGGCAGGGGGGCGGAGGGGCAGAGGGGCGGAGGGGAAAACCTCTCTCTAAATCTCTCTCCTTTTAGGAGAGAGACTTTGAATTTTCCCCCTTCCCGCGACGAGTTGGGGGTTA
>NZ_JAYGHD010000414.1:0-10480 GCF_034932245.1 Nostoc sp. UHCC 0251 | reverse complement strand
CCATCTTTCTTCCCTCATGGGAATATTCCTGGTATTCCTACCTGGGCAGTTACGTGAATTCTTTTAATACCCATTCATATTCTCGCTGAATAGAAGTCAGCATATCTATCTTCATTTCTGACGGCAATACATCCCAAGTGTAAGTCTCAATTTCTAAATGTGAACAAGCATTGTTTGTCTGAAGTAGATGTAAAACAGTAGCAATATCATCTTGCGTAGATTGCAAAATCTGATAATCATGAATAAAAATTGGGACATGAAAATGAGTACGCCATTCTTCAGCTAGAGATTGCTCTAAATGAGGTAATGCAGTTATTAAGTCAGGATAGTGATGGAGTGTATCATCACTGCGACGTTCTATTACTTGGTGAAGATAGGTAGATTCTGCAAAAGGACGTAAGCGTTCAACTATCAAACTACGCTTTTCAACCTCAGCAGGTATTTTTACTTTAATTGCAGCGCTGATTTGAATTTTGCCAATCTTAATTCCTGCCGATTCCAAACGTGCAAATACAGATTGCGGTTCCTCATATTCAACTGAGAAATGGCAGGTGTCATAACAAACCCGAACGTGTCCTAGCAATTTAGTTTCTGCTAAATTCTGCTCAATATTTAGTTTTTCTGATAAATAATTACCGCCAATTGGCAATAACCAATTTTGATATAAGTCAATTATTTCTGAGGTATTTTCAATTAAACCATCAGGCTCAGGTTCTAAATCAATATGAAGTATCTTTCCTGTTTCTTCATAGATGCGAATCATTTCTACAACAACTGATGCTATGTTCAAACAACTCTTTTTCACAACAGTCTCAAAAGTTGCTTGGTCTTTTACCCACCAAGGTTTATAGGATAATGGTAATGTAGAAATTCCGCCATCAAGTCCTTGGGGTAATAGACTAGCTAAAATGTGTGCCAAGTTTAATGTATAATCAGCCCTTTCTTGTGTAGACCAATCTGGTGCATAAACTTGGTCTTTTACCACCTGTCGATGGAATCCACCATAAGGGAATCCGTTTAAGGTGAAAACATATAAATCTTGTTGAGTCAGCCAAGTTTGGAATTGAGCCAAGTTATTACTTTCTAAAAGTTCTTTTGCCGCAACATCTGCTAACCTCAAGCCAATACCAAAAGGTTCTGTCGGCGATAAACGTGATTTGAGTTCGGGAATATACTTCTCTAAATTGGCGAAAACCTCTAGCCAACTTTCACCAGGATGAATATTGCTGCAATAAGTTAAGTGAAAATTATTGTTGTTTGTAATTTTCATTTT
The DNA here is from genome assembly GCF_034932245.1 of Nostoc sp. UHCC 0251. Taxonomy (NCBI): domain Bacteria; kingdom Bacillati; phylum Cyanobacteriota; class Cyanophyceae; order Nostocales; family Nostocaceae; genus Nostoc; species Nostoc sp. UHCC 0251. The sequence continues at coordinate 9,207 of NZ_JAYGHD010000414.1, read as the reverse complement.
CTAGCTCTATCCCTTGTATATGTAATCTGTTTTCTTTGACTTAAACTATTTCGCAAACTACTTGCTACATATTCATGGTTAGGGGCGCACATCTATGCGCCCCTACAGCCGATTAATGGTATTACTGGGTGTATACATTGAAATTTAAGTAACAGCAAATAGTCGTGCTAATTTCATCGAAATTGGTAGCAAGATTAGAACGAATAAACCGTAATACAAACCAGCAAAACCAGATGCAACAGTTGCATCTAAAACTATTAGAGATAAAACGCCTATTTTTACCGCATTTCGGATATTTTCGGCTATCGGTTCACGTGCAGCTTTGATAAAGTTAGGTAAGATTCTGATAGCTAAGAAAATAGCGAATGGTAGTGCTGCGATCGCTCTATAATCTTCTAATAATCCTAAAGCTAAAACTGCTGTCAAAACTATTGCAATTAGCAGTAGCGCGAGTACTCCCGTAATCTTCTTTCCTCCATGAACTTCGCCCTGACTAATTGCGGTAATAGCAGCAATATAAATAACAGGAATCAGTGCTAAATACCAACGTTCTCCTATCATTGCTGGTACAGCACTTACGCCTAATAATAAGTTACTACCACGACACAAACCCATATTTAAAGGGCCAAAAAAAGGATGATGTTTGGCAAATGAGTCATATAGGAGGGATGAAAGAGTGATAAATATAGCGATCGCAGCACTCAACCAGGATACTTGAAAGGCAGCTATAATACCTATTGCAAATAGTATACTCCCCAATAAAGTAGCATTTTCCCGAGATACGCGACCACTGGGAATTGCTCTATTTGGTCGCTCTTTTGCGTCTAATTCAGCATCAAAAACATCATTAAAAACTATACCACCGCCATATAAACCAGTTGTAGCTAATAACAACCAAGCTAATGGAACTAGGAGGGCAAAACTTGCTTCTGCATTGATTAATTGAACAAAAATAATCCCAGAACCAGAAGCAGCAAAACCAACAAGAATATCCGCCCAAGCAGTAACAATGTTAGCCGGACGCATCAATTCTAGATAACCCCGCCAGCTTTGAAAATTTAAGCTTGCAACATTCACTTATCTGTCTCCGTGCCTAATAATTTATCAAAATAAATCGCATATTACAGATGAATCAGATATTTATGCAATTCTTCATCCCCACTCCCCACTCCCCACTCCCCACTCCCAATTTTTTACTCAATCAACACATAATCTGAAACTGATTTGATTCCTGGTTCTTGTCCCCGTAGCACAGAATTGCCATTGAACATTTGACGCTGATCAATAGATTGGGGATTAAGCCAGTCTGATGCTTGCATCTGCCCAGTTTGACTGTAAGCAGCTAGAGCATTTTCATAACAAACTGCTCGCACGTGTTCTTCAGGAATGCCCCTATCTAACATCAACTGAGCCGTTTTTGGGACTGCCAAAGGATCGCTAATACCCCAATCAGCGCTACTATCTACAATGATGCGATCGCATCCATACTTACGGACAACTTCTACCATCCTGGCGTTACCCATCTTCGTTTGTGGGTAAATCGTGAAAGCTGCCCAAAAACCTCGTCCTAATACTTCTTCAACAGTTTCTTCGTTATTGTGGTCAATAATTACTTGTGAGGGATCTAAGCCATATTCAATACAGCGATCCATACTCCGACTAGCACCCGCCTTTTTATTACGATGAGGCGTATGAATTAGCACCAACATATCAAGTTCTTTGGCTAATGCTAACTGTTGACAAAAGTACTTATCTTCTGCTTCTGTCATGTCGTCATAGCCAATTTCGCCAATGGCAACAACTCCTTCTTTACACGCATAAAGTGGTAGCAGTTCCATAACTTCAGCTGCTAGCGCTTCATTGTTAGCTTCTTTCGGATTTAGGCCAATTGTGCAGTAATGTTGAATGCCAAACTGACTAGCACGAAACCGTTCCCAACCCACAAGACTGCTGAAGTAGTCTTTAAATGAGCCAGCGTTAGTTCGGGGTTGTCCTAACCAAAAGGCTGGTTCAATAACGGCGACAATTCCATATTCCCGCATTACTAAGTAATCGTAAGTAGTGCGCGAACACATGTGAATGTGAGGATCGATAAACATCATGGTTGTAATGATTGGGCATTGGGCATTGGGCATTGGGCATGGGGCATGGGGCATTGAGAATGGGTTATTCTCCTCATCTCCCTTATCTCCATTGCTGACTCCCCACTCACTTGCGGTTAAAACTGCTCCAAGTCAGATTACCTTGTTGAATGGATGACTGTAAATCTGGGTAATGAGAAAGTAATTCTTGTGCTTGGGGTAAAGGAGACTCAGCACAAGCTAATGCTGCTGCTTCTTGCTCGTGTATATCCCCATTAGCCAATACTTTTTCCAAATCTGTGATGATTGCGCTATCCGCAAACCGCCCTACAGATCGCCAAAGTTCTGGTGTAACTGAGCGTTTAGCTGCCCAACGTTCATGGGCATAATCTACTAACATCCTCGCCAATTCTGGGTTAGCACGCCGATCCAGACCCCAAATTAGATGCAAAGGGCTGCCGACAAACACAGCCTTCAGCACCATCTGATTCCAAGCAGCATTATCTAAATAATCTGCTGGATAAGGGTTACGTAGTGCTATGGCTTGGAATACATTACTCATATTGCTGCGAATTCCCTCAGCAGCGCGATGGCGATGTAACTCTGGATGTGGTAATAACGGCAAACTTTGATAAAGGACAACTAACTCCCCCATATCGGCAGTGGAGAAAAATTTATCAAGCGATCGCACATAGCCCTCAGCATCATCATGGGGCAAAGCTAGAAGCAAGAGTGTGCGACCTGCTTGATCTACACTCCAATTACCAGGATACCAACCGGAAATTACATCCTGTGCTGCTTCCAAGTCCTGGAATGTTAGCTGCAAATCCTGTTTACCTAGATAACGCGGCACAGCACTAAAAGCCGTAAAAAACACTCTCTCAGCAGCGCCGCTAGCAATCTGTGCCTGCTTCTGTTCCAGCCAAGCAAAAGCTTTCTCTGAAACAGACTTTAACAGCCAATGATGCAGTAACTTGTTTACTTTACTCATGATGAATTTCAGGAGAAGTTGCCCAACTTTTTTGTGACAACTAAGTATAAAATATATCACAAAACTTGATACTTTGTGATTAAAGCAGCTGGACTGGATAATATACTACTGAGATTATAACTTCACTGAAACTATAAAAATTTCCCAACGTTAAAGAAGATACTGTAAAGATATCATTTTGATTAGATAAAACATAAAATTATCTTACCAAATAAAATTAGAATTTTATGTAATAGTGATATCTATAGCCCATCTTAAATATAAAGTCTATACAATAATCAAATTGCAAGTTATTGTTAGGTTATCTTTTAATTATAGAGTGAGCAAACTTTAATAACACGATTAATTTATTACCTAGTCTTGTCTAATAAATCATTTTAAAATTGAATCTTTATAAACATTTCCTTTGTCCTATTTATTAATCAGTTTTGATTTTAGAATTGTATATGTTTAGACTTACTTAAAAAGTAATAATATTCCAATGGCTATTCAACAAAAAACTGCTCTTAATCTGCAAACAATTAACCAATGTGTTCGTGTGAGCTTTAACTATGATGTTCACTTCACTAGAGGTCTGTTTCAGTTAGATAATCCTTTACTTGCACAAGCGATCGCCACAGACGGGGAGACAGCCCCAAAACAAGTTCTAGCAGTGATAGATGAAGGATTTTTAGAGTGTCAAGATGGGTTACTAAAAAAATTATCAATCTATGCCCAGTATTATGAAGATGTACTAACACTGAGCGGTGAACCGATAGTAGTTCCGGGTGGAGAAGTAGTCAAGAACGATTCTAGATTTATAGAGCAAATTCATCAACGGATCAATGTAGATGGATTGTGCCGTCACTCCTACGTCCTAGCAATTGGAGGTGGAGCCGTCCTAGACATGGCAGGATACGCAGCAACAACGGCTCACCGAGGAATTCGACTGTTACGGGTTCCGACAACAGTATTAGGGCAAAATGATTCTGGTGTAGGGGTAAAAAATGGAATCAATGCCTTCGGCAAGAAAAACTTTTTGGGTACATTCATGCCACCTTATGCTGTCTTGAATGACTTTGATTTTCTTACTAGCCTTGACGATCGAGATTGGCATTCGGGTATTGCAGAAGCTGTGAAAGTCGCGCTGATTAAAGATGCAGATTTCTTCGATTTCATTATGGCTAATGCCGATAAATTGGCTAATCGAGACATGGACATAATGGAAAAGCTGATTTATCGCTGTTCCCAGTTGCACTTAGAGCATATTGCTGGTAGCGGCGACCCCTTTGAAATGGGTTCATCGCGTCCTTTGGATTTTGGGCATTGGGCTGCTCACAAACTAGAGCATTTAACTAATTACAGCTTACGTCACGGTGAAGCTGTTGCGATCGGCATTGCTTTGGATACGACCTATTCATATTTAACAGGTCAACTCTTGCAATCTGAATGGCAAAGGGTTCTAAATACACTCAAGAAATTAGGCTTTACTTTGTACGTACCAGCACTGACAGAACAATTAGATCAACTAGATCATCCGCATTGTCTATTTAGGGGGCTTACCGAGTTTCGTGAACACTTGGGCGGAAATTTGACCATCACCCTTCTACAAGGAATCGGAGAGGGAATTGAAGTTAATCACGTGGATTTGTCTTTGTATAGAGATGCTATTTTTATGCTGCAAGATTGGGAACTTTTGCATTAATTTATCCCTTGGATACAATTGCAGAATGCCTGCCAATCGACAAAGCTCAAGACATACATGAAAAAATGAGTAAGGTGCTTGTAAAGTCAAAGTCGCTACGTGTTACCAATATTACAGCGATCGCCTCATCTACAAGCACCAAACTTTTTACATAATGTCCTTTAACAAGAAGAAAAAAGCTTAATAACTTGTCAATAAAAAATCGTAAGCGTTTTCTATATCTGGAGCTATTTTATTATAAAAATTGAGTATACTAAATTCAAGTGATCGTGAGCCAAAACAGTTATGATGTCTTCGCTTCCCGTCAACGACGCTCAAAATAATTTGCAAGAGATCATCGATCAAGTTGCAGAGCAGGGTAAACCTATGATCATTCGAGGAAATCGCGGTAATGCGATTCTGCTGGCGGAAAAGGATTGGTCTGCAATTCAGGAGACTCTTTACTTATTATCTGTCCCTGGAATGCGAGAATCTATAAAAGAAGGACTAGCAACCCCAATCCAAGAATGTGATGGAGAGTTGGATTGGTGAGTCCCCAAGAGTCTGAGGAGCAATTGCCAAACCCCGAAGAAGCGAGTTGGAAGTTGATTTACACAAAACAAGCCCAGAAAGACGCGAAGAAATTAGCTTCTAGTAACTTAAGGGAAAAGGCCGAAGAATTACTCGCAGTCCTTGAATAAAATCCTTTTCAAAATCCTCCACCCTATGAAAAGCTGGTTAGTGACTTATCAGGTGCTTATTCTCGTAGGATAAATATACAGCATCGGTTGGTATATGAGGTCATCGAATCCGAGCAAGTAGTCAAGATAATTCGTATGTGGACACATTACGAGTAAGTTATCTCTTCAACCCTCCTTGGTGTTCACAATGAAAACCTTGATTCTCCCAAGCTTGCATATCTACTTCGGTAAGTTTTGTCACATTTGAGCATTGCGGTTGAATAATTAGACTTAAAATCGCCCAAAATAAGCTGCGTGTCACATCTAATCCAGTTTTGAACCAAGATTCACGATTACCAGGAATACCCTCCTCCTGAACAATCTCTGGCTCTACCCAAATACCATGAACGCCCAAAAGAATCTGTGCCATCCATTTGGCTCTGGGTAAGTGACTTGGCGAGGTAATCAACATGACTTTATGCACTCCCCAACGGCGCAAAATTGGAATACCATAATAAAAATTTTCAAAGGTAGAATTGGCGCACTTTTCTAACCAAACGTTTTGCAACCCTGCTAATTCCGCCTGAAAAATTAACCATATACAGGGGTCTGGGGAACCATGAGAAATTAAAATTGGGGTTTGCGGGTATTGTTTTGCTTGTTGGGCAACATAAGTTTCTCGACGAATACTGCCACCAAGCACAAAGAAGGCATCTACTGGCTGCGAAGAAGCAAAAACTAAGGTTATAGTGGTAAAAATCAGCCAAGTGCCCAAGACAAAGTACAATCCACCAGCTAGTTTTTGTAACAATTGCCACCGATTAGCAGATTTTTTTTTAATAGAAATTAACGATTTGATGGTAAATTTACGTTTCATGACTTAGGTAAAAAAAGCTGATTTAATGGTTGTCTAACAGTGCTACAATTCAGTACTCAAAGTGCTATCTTATAAAAGTAATAAAGAAGTACAAACGTGACGCTAATCAAAGTGTCACACGTTCAGTTATAGCCTTCCGGAGAAGGCTAACAAACTGAGAAATCATTGTTAATAATGCAGTATTGTCAGCATCATTTAACAATAAAAATGATGAATAGAGAATAGCTTAGTTTGGAGTATAAAAACTTAAAATTTTCTGGAAAGCCTGATTGCTAAACTGTCAACAACACAATTATTCCAGCTAATATACATGAACCAATCTGCGAAAAGTTACTCGCCGCTCCAAGTAGCCTTGATTGGTGGAGCGATCGCCACTACTGCTACGATGTCTGTGTTCGGCCCCGCTTGGACTCGTGCTGTCCGTGCCTCTCTAGCCCTACAAGACAGCCCGAAAGTGATAGTTGACCAAGTATGGCAACTGGTGAATCATGAATATGTTGATGGCAAATTTAATCAACAAGATTGGCAAGCAACTAGACAAAGCCTGTTGAGCAAAGACTATTCTTCTCGGGAAGAAGCTTATGCTGCCATCCGCGAAGCTTTACAAAAGTTGGGAGATCCTTACACTCGATTCATGGACCCCAAACAGTTTGAAGCTCTTACTAGCCAAACATCTGGGGAAGTCTCTGGTATTGGCATTCGGATGGAAGTAAACGAAAAAACCCAGCGACTCACTGTTGTCGAAGCCATAGAAAATTCCCCGGCGCTAAAAGCTGGGATCAAAGCAGGCGATGAAATTTTGGGCATTGATGGCAAACCCACCCTCAAAATGAAAGTGGATGACGCCTCCAAGCTAATTCGTGGCAAAGCAGGTACTCCCATCAAGCTAAAGCTGGGACGGAAAGGGCAAAATGCCTTTGATTTAAAGCTGACAAGGGCAAATATTGAAGTGCCAACGGTACGGCATACCCTAAGACAAGAAGGAAATCGCCGCGTTGGCTATATCCGTTTGCGGGAATTTAGCGCTCACGCCGCAGAACAAATGCAACGAGCCATCCGCGATTTGAACACTAAGAAAGCCGATTCTTATGTCTTAGATTTGCGGGGAAATCCTGGCGGTTTGTTGCAGGCGAGCATTGAAATTGCTCGGATGTGGTATGATAACGGCGGAATTGTTAAAACAGTAAACCGTGTAGGCGGCACTGAAGAAACTAAAGCCAATCGCACTGCTCTAACAAATCGTCCTTTGGCGGTCTTAGTAGATGGTAATTCAGCTAGTGCTAGCGAAATCCTCACAGGGGCACTCAAGGATAATAAGCGGGCGGTAGTCGTAGGTGGTCAAACCTTTGGTAAGGCCTTAGTGCAGTCAGTACATGAACTCGCAGATGGTTCCGGCTTGGCTGTCACCATTGCCCATTACTACACCCCTGCCGGAACGGATATTAATCATAAAGGGATTACGCCAGATATCAAGCTAGACTTGACAGAGGCACAAGAGCGGCAGTTGGCTACTAATCCAGATTTAATTGGAACTAAGAGTGATCCACAATATGCGCGTGCGATCGCAATTTTATCAAATAATAACTTTGCCCAACCGCCGGCAAATCAGCCCACTCGACCTATGAGCCGCGCCGATAACCTAAAATTTTAGGTGAGTGATTTGTTTTCAGGTGTTTATATAGTAGTATTCCCAAATCCAGATTTTTGGAGTTATGAAAACTGCTTGATATACCGTTCTAGGATTTTGGATTGGGAATAATAGCTACTAATCCTAAACCGAAATTTTAGATTTATGAATCATCAGCCAGTTGATACAACCACCCCCACCAGTTTTTTACCAATGGTGTCGGTGGTTGTTCCTATTTATAACGGTGAAGCGGATTTACCAGAGTTAATCAATTGTCTGTTGTCTCAAACTTACCCAAAAGATCGGGTAGAGTACTTGTTGGTGGACAATAATAGTAGCGATCGCACTCTCACCATCCTCAAAACATTTGCCGAAAATTGCCCAATTACAATTCGCCCCTTGAGCGAAAACCAGATTCAAAGCTCTTATGCTGCTCGTAATACTGGGATTCGCGCCGCTACAGGTGAAATTATAGTTTTTACCGATGCTGATTGTCGTCCACAACCGCAATGGTTGGGAGCATTGATTCAGCCTTTTGTCAACAAAGAAGTGATAATTGTCGCTGGTGAAATTTTGGCACTACCAGGCACAACTCTGCTAGAACAACACGCAGCCCGTCAAGAAACTTTGTCGCAAAAGCATACCCTTAACCATTCCTTTCGTCCCTATGGTCAAACCGCTAATTTAGGGATTCGACGCATTGGTTTAGAAAAAGCGGGATTATTTCGTCCCTATCTTACCAGTGGTGGCGATGCCGATATTTGCTGGCGGATTTTGGGGGAAAACATCGGGCGTTTGGAACTTGCCCCGAATGCGATCGTTCAGCACCGCCACCGCGCTACACTCAAAGAACTGCAAAGTCAATGGCGGCGTTATGGATACTCAAATCGCTATCTACACGAACTGCATGGTGTAGATTTAATGCGAGAGATTACACCCAAAGAATGCGGCTATCGTTTGGCACGTTGGTTATTTAAGGAAATACCAAGGGATATTAAAAAGGCGATCGCCGGTCAAGCCTCCCTTGTAGATTTATTAAATACTCCCATTGGTTTGTTTACAGCTAGGGCACGTACTGCTGGGCAACGAAACGCCAAGCTGCCAGAGAATGCCAAGATAATTGCTCGACTGTAACAATAATAGGATGCTGGAATATGAGCGGTCAATTCTGTAGGGACAAAAGAACTTGATTTTCTCTGACCATAAACCCCGCAGAGTTTCATTAATGGACTACTAGTGGTCTGGCAAGTCAACTTTGATGAGTTAATGCCGTTTTTTGGTATGCTTA
>NZ_JAYGHD010000413.1:0-10553 GCF_034932245.1 Nostoc sp. UHCC 0251 | reverse complement strand
AAAAAACAAAGGCAATAGTGACTATGTTGCAATTTAAATGCCGATTAGCTTAGTAAGAGAAAATATAACAAAGAGTGATAATGCGGACGGAGTGGCGGTCGTCGTGGCGTTCGTCGTGGCGGGAGTCGTGGCGGGAGTCGTGGCGGGAGTCGTGGCGTTCCGAGTGGCGGGAGTCGTGGCGTTCCGAGTGGCGGGAGGAGTGGCGGGAGGAGTGGCGGGAGTTGCTACTTTACCGCTTATTTGGTTTTCGATTGTTGCAAGTTTAATCGCTTTTGCTCTTGCACCAGCAAAAGACCACACAGTTTTTATCACCATTACTGTGATTTTAATAGCTCTTTCTGCCCAAAATTTAGGATGGCTTTCAGCATTAATTATCCCTGTAACCTTAGTCAGCTCTTACAGAATATTTCCTGATTATAGCTTTATCTTTTTAAGTAGTTATTATACATACCCTAATTCTTTACTAAAACTTTTCCGATTTTCAGATTCAACAATTAGGCGCTTACGTCCCCAAATAGCAAAAATACTTTTTCAATTACCTCCTTACACTAGCGAACTCCTATGGATACCTTTACCTAATCATGCTCAACTTCTTGTTTATGAATTTCGTGAAAGACCTCAACAAGCCTTAACAATCTTTCAATATATCCAAACTTTTTCCTTACCAGGATTTCAAATAACCCTACAAAATGCTTTACCGCAAATTGTCGCTGACCAACTCAAGAAAATTATAAGTATCCCAGAACTGCTTTTTACTGCCAACTCAGATCATCCTATATTACCCTTCCTGATTTCCCCCTTCTATCACCTCGATTCTGACAGCGATACCCCCACTCCAGAAACACCTTTGCCAAAGGTGAAACCCGAACTTTCTATCCTTCTCCCTCGCTTGCAAACTATTATTCAAGATATTCAATCTGCACTCGAAAATGAAAATATAGCCCTACGAGAACGAGGATTAGAAAAAATCAATGACAAGGTTGTTCGATTACAATCCCAACTACCCTCTCTGGGACTTAAAAACGAAGCCATCAAACGCTGGACACCTGTACTGGAACATTGGCAAAAGGTTATTGAACTGGAACAAAATGAACAACGCAAACTCTCTCAAGGCGAACTAATCAACCCGTTCCAATATGGAAATCCGGTGCGACTTAACCAAAAAAACTTGTTTAAAGGTCGTCAGAAATTTGCCAATGAAATTGTCCGTCGAGTTTTAGACCGTGACCGACCTACCCTTGTGCTGCATGGCCCCCGTCGCTGTGGTAAAACTTCCTTTTTGTATAACTTTCCCCGCCTGCTTCCCAGTGATATCCTCCCGGTATTTGTGGATATGCAAAGTTCCGCCATTACCACCAGCGAATCTGACTTGTGCTTTGGCTTAGTCCGTGCAATTCATAAAGACTGCAAAAGTCAAGGCGTTAAATTACCAAACATTCCTGAACGCACCGATTTTAAACTTAGTCCCTACACCACCTTAGAAGATTGGTTGGATGAAGCACTTAGCCAAATTGGAGAACGGCGAATTCTTCTCAACCTTGATGAATTTGAAAAAATCGGTACAGCCATCCAAAACGGACAGATAACTTTACGTTTATTTGACCAACTACGCCACTTAATTCAACATTATGAACAACTCGGTTTTCTCTTTTCTGGGGTGCAAACTTTAGAGGAATTAGGCCCAAATTGGAGTAGCTATTTTATCAGCGTTGTCCCGATAGAAATGCTTTATCTTGAACCTAAAGAAGCCGAGGATTTACTGCTTAATCCAGATCCAGCTTTTACACTACGTTACGCTCCAGACATTGTAAAAGAAGTATTAATGCTTACCAATTGTCACCCTTACTGCCTACAATTATTGGGCGCATCAATGGTGAATCAAGCTAACTTTAACCATACTGATTTTATTACTGCTGAACTCTTGCAAGCTTCTATTAATGACGCATTTATTTCCGGTCAACCTTATTTTACAAATATTTGGACAGAATTTACAGGAACTACACCAGAAGAAATGGTAATTGGTCAAGAGTTATTATTACAAGTTGCCAAGACAGATATTTTATTACCTATAACTACTGAAATTGCTGAAAAGGTATTAACCCGCTTGTTGCGTTATCATGTTTTACACAAAATCAATGGAGGATATGATTTTGAAATTCCTCTGTTAAAACAATGGGTGAGAGAGCGTGCAGTAAGAAGCTAATTATTTTATGAATATGCCTTAACAGATTTCAACTTTTATTATTAACGGTTTGTTTTATTTAAATGCTCAATCAAAACCAAACACCCTTATTAGACGCGATAAAAGCCAATGCAGCAAGACCCCATGCGCCTTTTTACACCCCAGGACATAAGCTAGGTGAGGGAATTTCTCAACATTTGGCTGACTTACTTGGTAAAACCGTCTTTCGCGCTGATTTAACCGAATTAGCAGATTTAGATAATCTCTTTGCACCCCAAGGCGTTATTCAAGAAGCACAACAACTAGCGGCTGAGGCATTTGGCGCTTCGCAAACATGGTTCCTTGTCAATGGTTCTACCTGTGGGATTGAAGCAGCAATTCTCGCTACCTGTGGCATGGGGGATAAAATCATTTTGCCTCGCAATGTCCATTCTTCTGCGATCGCAGGTTTAATTCTCTCCGGTGCAATACCAATTTTTCTCAATCCTGAATACGATCCAGTTTTAGATATTGCCCATAGCATTACGCCTAAAGCTGTAGAATCTGCACTCAAACAACATCCAGACGCTAAAGCAGTGTTGACAGTTTACCCAACATATTACGGCGTTTGTGGAGATTTGAGTGCGATCGCCAACATCACACATCAATATAATATTCCTCTACTTGTAGATGAGGCACACGGCGCCCACTTTGCCTTTCATCCAGAACTACCCACTCCAGCCTTAGCCGCAGGTGCTGATTTAACTGTACAATCCATCCACAAAGTACTTGGTGCAATGACACAAGCATCGATGCTGCATATCCAAGGTAACAGGATAGATTGCGATCGCATCAGTAAAGCTTTGCAACTCTTACAATCTACCAGTCCTAGTTATTTACTTTTAGCTTCTTTAGATGCAGCGCGTCAGCAAATGGCACTCCACGGAAAAATGCTGATGTCTCGCACTTTGCAACTTGCTGATGAAGCTAAAACCAGAATCAGCCAAATTCCTGGCTTATCAGTCTTACAAATTTCTAGCCCCCCTTCTCAAGGGGGGTTGGGGGGATCTCCCGGCTTTGTCGCTTTAGACGAAACGCGATTAACTGTCACAGTTTCTGGTTTAGGCTTAACCGGATTTGAAGCAGATGAAATTCTGGATGAAAAATTTGCTGTTACCGCCGAATTCGCTTCACTACAACATCTCACCTTTATCATTAGCTTGGGCAACACCCCAGCCGATATTGAGCAACTGGTACAAAGTTTCACTACTCTTGCCAAAGAATATCGCCGAACCAACTTAACTGTTACAAGTCTGAATTGGCAGAATATTTTAAGTACACAAGGTTATGCTTTACATTTTTCTCCCCGTGAAGCCTTTTTTGCCCTCAGTGAAATACTACCTTTAGCACAAACAAGCGATCGCATCTGTGCCGAAATCATCTGTCCCTATCCCCCAGGAATTCCTTTGTTAATGCCGGGAGAAGTCATCACCAAACCCGTTCTTGACTATCTGCAACAAATTCAGGCGATGGGAGGGTTTATCAGTGGTTGTAGTGATATTAGTTTACGTACCCTAAAGGTAGTAAAATAATGACTTATATGATAAATTTAAGGTTAAAATTTGAATACATTTCTTACAATGGTTGCCCATTTGTCAAATTTACCTGAATAATAATACTTTACTAAAAATAAATTTAAATAAATGAAAATAAATTTTTGGTTAGTAGCAGTTGTACTTTCTATGATAACAACTTATAATATAGCCGCTTTTGCTCAAAGTCCAACTAATACTATTGCACCAAGTAATAACGCTCAAGAAATCGAAAAGACTAATAATATCAAAAAATTGTTCGAGTTAACTGGTGTGAAAAATCTTTCTCGACAGATTCTCACTCAATTATTAAATAATGTTAAGTCCGATTACCCTCAAGTACCTCAAAAATTTTGGGATAAGTTTGCTGTTGAATTTAAATCAGATGATCTTGTAAATGAGATTATTCCTATTTACAATAAATATTTTACTAATGAAGAAATAAAACAACTTATTACATTTTATCAGACACCTTTAGGACAAAAAACAATTACCGTTATTCCCCAAATTTATCAGGAATCTTATGAGATTGGCAAAAGATATGGACGTGCAGCAGCTCAAAGAGCCTTAAAAAAATTGGAAGCAGAAGGATATATTCGCCCTAGTAAATAAAGCAGTTTATGATATTAACTGGAATTTTATGAATGGGTAATTTTTGGGTGCTGCTCAATTACCAATCCTGTCAATAAGAAGCAAATGGGCAAAAGAGAAAGATTATTTTTGCTCTACTGATTCATTTGTGCCTATTTTAACTTGCTTGATAAAGCAACTTTAAACCCAGATCAACTTTGCTCTCCACCTTCTACAATAAAGATAGACTTTATTGAGATTTGTATAGTTGGGGAAAAGCTGTCATGGCTCCCGCCGTTTTCATTCAAAATTTGCAAAAGCGCTACGGTACAGTGGTTGCCGTCCAAGATGTTTCGTTTCAGGTAGAACCAGGAGAAATTTTTGGTTTACTTGGCCCCAACGGTGCTGGGAAAACTACTACGTTGCGTGCTTTATGTACGCTGACCACACCGGATGCTGGCAAAATCGAAGTATCTGGCATCTCTGTGTTAGATAATCCGAGACTGGCAAGACAACGATTAGGCTACGTAGCTCAAGAAGTCGCTATAGATAAGGTGCTGACTGGAAGAGAACTGCTGCAACTGCAAGCCGCACTTTATCACCTCCCAGGCGCAGTAGCCAAACAGCGCATTGAGACTGTATTAGATTTACTTGGTTTGCAAGAATACGCCAACAAAAAAACAGGAACCTACTCTGGTGGTTTACGCAAGCGTCTAGACTTGGCTGCTGGGTTGCTTCATGCACCGGATGTTTTGGTGTTGGATGAGCCAACTGTAGGACTTGACATAGAAACTAGGTTTGTGGTGTGGGATTTCTTACGAAAATTACGCGCCTCTGGGACGACGGTAGTAATTACCAGCCATTACCTAGAAGAAATTGATGCCTTAGCCGATCGCGTAGCAATTATAGATCGCGGCGTTGTGATTGCCAGTGGCACACCTTCGCAATTGAAAGATCAAGTAGGGGGCGATCGCATTACTTTGCGAATCCGCGAGTTTTCCCCCATTGAGGAAGCAGAAAAAGCGAAAAACCTCCTGCAACCTTTGCCGTTTGTGCAAGAAGTGATCATCAACAGCGCTCAAGGTAATTCCCTCAACTTAGTAGTGATACCTCAAAACGATGTTCTGATTAACATACAGCAAGCTCTAAATACTGCTGGCTTGCCCATATTTGGCATAGCCCAATCTCGCCCCAGCCTCGATGATGTTTACCTCGCCGCTACAGGACGCACCCTGATGGATGCAGAACTGGCAGCCGTTGCCACTCGCGATCCCAAGGCTGAGAAGAAGCAGAATATGAGATAAAGCATAGCGAATGGGGCATTGGGCATGGAGATATTTACCACTCCCAATTCCCCACTCCCCACTCCCCACTCCCCACTCCCCAATTATTTATGAGCGTTACTCCTAAATCTGATATCAATTGGCAGCCGTTAGCATCGCCACAAGTAGATGTTAATCCTACACCTAACTTTTTTGGTGAATTAGTACAAGAGACGCTGGCTTTAACTCGTCGCTTGTTTATTCAGTTGCAACGGCGTCCCTCCACATTGGTTGCTGGAATTATTCAGCCAGTGATGTGGTTGGTGCTATTTGGTGCATTATTTCAAAATGCCCCCAAGGGATTGTTCGGCAGTACGACAAATTACGGTCAATTTTTGGCTGCTGGAGTAATTGTTTTTACAGCCTTTGCTGGGGCGCTGAATGCTGGTTTGCCCGTAATGTTTGATCGCGAGTTCGGCTTTTTGAATCGTTTGCTGGTTGCGCCGTTAGCATCCCGGTTTTCTATTGTCTTTGCTTCAGCAATCTTTATCATCAGCCAAAGTTTGCTGCAAGCAGCCGTAATTGTTGGTGCAGCAGCGGTTATTGGGGCTGGACTACCAGATGCAACGGGTTTATTTGCGATCGCTCTAATTGTCTTCCTCTTAGCTTTGGGTGTAACAGCAATCTCCCTCGGTTTAGCTTTTGCTCTACCCGGACACATTGAATTGATTGCAGTAATTTTTGTCACCAATCTACCATTATTGTTTGCTAGTACAGCTTTGGCTCCTCTATCCTTCATGCCTCAGTGGTTGCAGGTTGTAGCTACCCTAAATCCTCTCAGCTATGCGATCGAACCCATTCGCTATCTCTATCTCCACAGTAGTTGGAGACTAAGTAGCGTAGTAATGCAAGCTCCTTGGGGTGATGTTACCTTCGGGGGAGCGTTGCTCGTATTGTTTGGCTTTGCCCTTGTCGCCTTACTGAGCATTCAGCCACAATTGCGGCGCACTCTTGCTTAAAGAGATAAAATAGAGCAATTTTAGGGTTACAGTCTCATGAAAAAACCATTTTTACAAATTCCTAGACTCTTTGTGGCCACCGTGGCAGGGATTAGCTTTGCTTCCTTGCTCATGGCTCAACCAAGTTCGGCTCAAGTCAGCCCAGTGGATGCTTTTCCTAGTAATAGTACAACAGACCAAAATACCGATCCGTTCTCCCGTTCAAACTCAGACAATTTCAACATGTTTGACCTGATTCATAAGGCAAATTTCGGGACTCTTAACTGGAATTCTGACCAGCAAAACGAACAACTAGACTCAGCAGCAGCAGCCTTTAAAGCTAGGCAACAAAAACTAATTCAAGGTCAACAACAGCAAGCAACTCCCATTTCGCCATTGGTTATACCACAATCAGTTCCACCAGCATCAGTTACACCAGCATCAGGTAACTGAATTCCAATAAAGAACCCCAAACCGTTTGGGGTTTGGGGTTGAAGTTAGGCTCTTAAAAAATCCTTAGTCATCAGGTAAAAAACTACAGCCCAAGTGCAGCTAAAACATCACTAGCATGGGTAGCGGTATTTACACTAGCGTCAACATGGGTAATTTTGCCACTGGGGTCAATTACATAAGTGACGCGCTTGGCATAACCGCCGCCATCCACATCGAAAGCTTTGATTAGGGATTTGTCAGTGTCAGCCAGTAGGGGAAAATTCAAATTATATTTTTGGGTGAATGCCTGATGGGCAACTTCATCATCTGCACTGACTCCCAAGATGACAACATCTTTACTTTGATATTCAGATTGGGCATCTCGAAAACTACAGGCTTGTTTGGTGCAGCCTGGCGTATCATCTTTTGGGTAAAAATACAAAACGACCGTCTTCCCGGCAAAATCAGATAACGAAACTGTGTTGCCGTTTGTATCTTTGGCGGTAAATGCAGGTGCATCCGTACCAACTGCTAGAGGCATAATTAACCTTTCCTGTTTCAGATTGTTGATGCACTTGAAATTTTACATTAATTTATAATGATTAAATATATTTAGTAAAAAACAGCATAAATATACTTTCAGTAACCAAATTTTGGTTAGATGAGGTAGCTGGTACAAGAAAAAATATATTCTTAAATTAATCTTTATCAGAAGAAAAATTTCTACCAATACACAATGCCTGCTGTTGATTCCCAAAACCCAAATATTTTTGTCTATCCTCAGACCACAGTAGAAAGAGCCGAGCGATCGCTAGTGTGTTCGCCCTTTAATCTATCTTTATTTGAAGTCATGGGACACCAAAGTGTGTCATTAACTGCGATCGCTCTAGAAAATGGTCTCAAACAGGGCTATACTAAGCGCCCCTTATCAGAATTGGCATGTGACAACGCCTTGGGCTGGCTGATCCAAGTGGGGGTATTACGCCGTGAAGTCGATGGCCAGGGAATTACAGATGCTTTTCGCCTCACTCCCTTGGGTCGCCAGTTGGTGGAACAATATCAGGGAAAAAATTGGCGTACTCCTTCATGGCGCGATCGTTTATCCGATGCTGTGATTCGTTGGTTGCGGATACCCTTTTAGAATAAAAAACCAAAAAGTTAGGATTAGGCAATCAAAGGGAACAATATATACGGAAACATCACGTCTATTCATGAAGTCTTTACCATAATCATCTAATTCAAATTTGTGATGGTTATGGTGGGCATTGGGCATTGGTCAATATTCTGCTCCCCCTGCCTCCCCTGCTCCCTCATCTCCCCCTGCTCGGCTATTCTTCACTCCTAAAAATTCACCCTGTATCTTGAAAAACTAACTAATAACAACTATGAAATCAATTATGGTGGTGGGGACAACATCCCATGCAGGGAAATCACTTTTAACTACAGCTATTTGTCGCATTCTGTCGCGGCGTGGCTGGCGGGTGGCTCCCTTTAAAGGTCAAAATATGGCTTTAAATGCTTATGTCACTGCCAATGGTGGAGAAATTGGCTATGCCCAAGCAGTGCAAGCTTGGGCGGCGGGAGTCGTGCCTTGGGTAGAAATGAACCCAATTTTACTCAAACCTCAAGGGGATATGACTTCCCAAGTAATTATTAAAGGCAGGTCTGTTGGTAAAGTAAGTGCCTCAGATTACTACGAGCAATATTTTGACCTGGGGTGGCGGACAATTGAAGAATCGCTACAGCATTTAGGAACAGAATTTGACATGGTGGTTTGTGAAGGTGCCGGTAGTCCAGCCGAGATTAACCTTAAGCACCGCGACTTAACCAATATGCGGGTGGCAAAACATTTAAATGCGCCAACGATGTTAGTAGTTGATATTGATCGGGGTGGTGCTTTTGCCCATGTCGTTGGAACCTTAGAGTTATTAGAACCAGATGAACGTGCCTTAATTAAGGGTGTGGTAATTAACAAGTTTCGAGGCCAGCGATCGCTCCTAGAACCAGGAATAAAATGGTTAGAAGAACGCACTGGTATCCCCGTTGTTGGTGTTATACCCTACCTACAACAGGTTTTTCCAGCAGAAGACTCCCTGGATTTGCTGGAACGTGAATCGCATAAAACCCAAACTGACCTCAATATTGCCGTCATTCGCTTACCAAGAATTGCCAACTTCACTGACTTTGACCCACTAGAATCAGAAAGCACAGTTTCAGTAAAATACCTCAGTCCTAAGCAAGATTTAGGACATCCTGATGCCGTGATCCTCCCAGGTACAAAGACCACAATTGCTGATTTACTACTGCTGCAAAAGAGCGGGATGGCAGAAGCTATTCAACACTATGCTGCTTCTGGGGGAACGGTTTTAGGTATCTGCGGTGGCTATCAAATGCTCGGTCAAATCATCGCTGATCCAGAAGGGATAGAAGGACAAGCAGGCAGATTCCAGGGGTTAAATCTTTTACCAATTAGAACAGTAATTACCGGACAAAAAATTGCCCGTCAGCGCCAAGTTAGCTCAAATTATCCACAACAGGGTTTACCAGTCAATGGCTTTGAAATTCACCAAGGGCGATCGCGCATCGAACAACAAGGTGTAGACCCTCAATCGTATCATGCTCTATTTGATGATATTAATTTAGGGTTAGTGGATAGCTGCCAATCAGTTTGGGGAAGTTACCTCCACGGGCTTTTTGACAACGGCCCTTGGCGACGGGCTTGGTTAAATCGCCTCCGTCAACAGCGCGGTTTAAAATCTTTGCCCACCGGAGTTGCCAACTACCGAGAACAGCGAGAGCAGGTTTTGGACTCCCTAGCTACTGAAGTAGAAAGTCATTTAGACCTAACTCCATTTTTGTCTTAAACTAAGTGCATAAGTCCAATTCGCAATTCGCAATTCGCAATTCGCAATGGGCTACGCCCCGCTGCGCTAACGCAATTCGCAATAAAAATCGCACATTTTTTCGATTAGAGTGTCATTAGTCATTTGCTAATGACCAATGACCAATGACAAATGACCAATGACCAATGATTGTTCGTGTCCGCTTTTTACCAGATGATGTCATAGTAGATGCCGAAGTGGGAGAAGCCCTCTTAGATGTAGCAGACCGGGCTGGGGTATTTATTCCCACCGGTTGTCTCATGGGGTCTTGTCACGCTTGCACCGTCGAATTAGAGGATGGAGAAATCGTCCGCGCTTGTATCAGCGCAGTACCGCCACGCGAGGAATTGACAATTAATTTGTTTAGTGACCCAACTTGGTAGTTTACGAAAATGTAGGTGTTCCACTTCCAGAACCAACAGTAAGTAGGGTGCGTTAACGCGATTGAGTAGGTGGTAACTAATGCTGAATAATTTGTGTGATCGCAGATTATTTTAGTTGAAAGCGTACTTTCACCTCCTCCAACCCTTAAAAAATCCATATTTATCCATTAGACAGCAAGAAACTTTTACAGATTGTTTCCTACTGCCCGTTTTTGCTATATATAGGACTAGTATTTGATTTATGAAAAAATCTAAGTATATGTAGGGGAGCCA
>NZ_JAYGHD010000412.1:0-10605 GCF_034932245.1 Nostoc sp. UHCC 0251 | reverse complement strand
GGGAAAGGTTTTAAATCCCTTACCCTTTCCCCTTTCCCCTTTCCCCAGACCTCACAAGCGCATTTTTGGGTTGGCAGACTACTAGTGTTAAAGAGGCTGAAGGGCTTGAATCACAACCTGGGTGTCAAGTAACATCAAAGGGCTACCTTGAGAATCCACAAAGTAACCCTGTAAGAATGAGCCTAGTCGGCCAGGTAACATCGATGTCGAAATCTCTAACCGCTCTTGGGCATCGTGAACTTCAATGGTATTGACTTGCTCTACCAATAGCCCGACGGTTTGATTCTGGACTTGAACAAGCATCGCCATGCCAGAGTTACGCACACTTTCCCGCCGACACCAGTGTGTTGCTCCCAACAAAGCTGCTAAATCAAGAATCCAGATCGCTTCTCCCCGCCAATTCATTATGCCTAACAAGAATTCTGCTACCTGCGGTACTGGTAAAATCTCGGTCAGTGCAACCTGAATTACTCCCCGCAAATCAGCTAATGGGAGTAACCCATTTACCTTTCCATTCAACGGAAATCTTAAAAACCTCTGGTTGTTTCCTTGAGAAGAGTTTTCAAGTCGAAATTGGCTATTAATGGGTAGCGAAGAAAAGCGATCGTTGCTCTGTACCATTGCCCCAGTTTCCTTTAGCGAATAAATTTACTAACAGTCTGGAGCAAGGTATTTTCGTCTACAGGTTTGACTAAATAGCCATCAGCGCCACTCATATTGCCCCAAGTTCTATCAACATCTGTGTTTTTAGTTGAGCAAATCACTACCGGAATTCCCTTTGTTGTCGGATCGGCTTTCAACTTGCGGCAGAACTCAAATCCACTTTGGCCTGGCAAAATCAAATCCAGTAAGATCAAGTCAGGTTTTTGTTGTTTCAACCTGAGTTGAGCCTCTTCACCACTGCGAACTTCATAAACTGAATATCCTCCTTGCTCTAGGTAACGTGTCATTTTTTCGGATTCTGCGAGGCTATCTTCAACTAAAAGAACTTTTTTCATTTTTTCCTAACTATTTAATTCAGAATTTGAAAAATAATGGCGACAAATAAATTAACAAGAGGGCAGAAGGCAGGAGGCAGAGGGCAGGAGGCAGAAAGGAGGTTTAAGAATTTTCATACTTGGTTGTGCCAAAACTGGGCATGAATAACTGTTTTGAAAATGAATGTAGGGGAGCCACTGGCATGACTGTCGCTTCAACCTAAACGGTTAAATACTTGTGAAGCATATTGAGTACTTTGTCTTGTTCTACAGGTTTACCTAAAAAGTCAGTTGCTCCTACTAATTTTGCTCGCATCCGATCTACTATTCCATCTTTCCCAGTTAAGATGACAACCGGCACATTTTTGAGACTTGGAGTTTTACGGATTTGAGAACAAATTTCATAGCCATTTACTTTTGGCATCAAAAGATCCAAAAAAATGAAGTCTGGCTTGCTTTTAATTAGGTTTAAAACTGCCGTCAAGGAATCTTGAATGCCAACAAAGCGATAACCTTGATGGGTCAGAATTTCCTCCAAACTGCGACAGATCATCGGACTATCATCCACACAGGCTACTAAAGGTCTTGAGACATCAATAATTGCTTTGCTAGTCGCTGGGGGGGCAACTTGTATAACAGTGTTCTCTTCTTTCTTCAGTGAAGAATTGAAATTATTAACTGCACTGGACGGACTGACAATTTCTTTACTAGTCGCTGGGGGAGCAACTTTGTTGAAATTGGGCGCAACTTGTAAAACAGTGTCCTCTTCTGTCTTGAGTGAAGAATTGGAACTATTAACTGCACCAGACGGGTTGCCAGTTTCTTTACTAATCACAACCTGCCTGAGCTTTGGGGTGGGTGAAAAAGCGATCGCCCCTGTTTTTACCAATGTCATCAATAACCGAGTCAAAGCTAAGACATCCCGACCGCTTTTTTGCCCTAGACCTCGTAAAGTTTTTGTGCCATCAACTAGAGCAATAATCTGTTTAGAGGATGCTTGTCCTTGGAGTAACTCAATTTGTTGAATGATCGGAAATAAATTGGGCGAGTAGCTTGCCAGTCCTGCATCCCGCCATTCTTGCCAGGCTTGTGTAGCCTTTTTCAAGACTTCCTCTGTTGGTATTACAGCTAAAAGAACCCCAGGAACTTCACCAACAACGGTAGTATGTGACAACTGCCCTGTTGGATTGTTGCCATTTTTTTTGGCTTCAATGTACTGCATGATATCAAACAGGACTTCAGCTATTGAGCTTGCAATCAGGCTAACAAGTTGTTGTTGTTCAATTAATTTTTGTTCTCGCAACTTAGCAAGAATGGAATACTCACGATAATTTTCCTGGGGAGAGACAAGCTGCTCCAACTGTGTCACATCCAGATTAGAACAGTACCGCAACAAGTGTCGTCGCCATCGCTCATCGGCATTAGAACCGCCAGCCTGCCAAATTAATCGTCCTAAACGAAAATATAGCGTCCAAGTTGGCCCATCCCTTGCTTCAAGATTTAGCCTACCTGTAAATAATTTAGTTTGAAGTTGCTCGATCAATTGATTCACAATGGATCGCACCTCCTAATATATCTAGAGTTTTGCATTTACATTAGAATTGCTCAAACAATCCAGCTTACTAACTTTATCGTGCGATTGCCAATAGCACAGTTCAAAACCTTGATTGAGCTATCTCAGCTTGTTATATCCATTTCCAATCTGGATATTTTTAAAGTTAAAAACCGGAAGATTGAACAAAGATTTAAGCTCTTTTTCTAATTATTAATAGGTTAACTAATTATTAATAGGTTAACTTTTTGCCATGTTACATCTACTGAGCAAATTGCTTGTACAGATGTAGTTGCAATACAGAGCGGAAAAAGATGGGAATGTTGAATACTACAAAGCATAGACCAGCTTTAATGCTTATCGATTTTGTACTCTGCTGCTTAAGGCGACAGACACAAGCGATCGCATCCTACTAGTATGCAAATACAAAAAATGAGCTTGAATTAAGTTTGTCCAGAAATTGCTTGTTACCGAATAAAGTACTGGCGATCGCGTTGTTCTAGTAGCCCTTGCTTGATCAAGGAGCGCAGAATATCTATCGTTTGCACCCGGCTTAAGCCTATCACCTCTTCAATTTCTATCAGAGTAGCTCCTTCAGCTTGCTGAATGTATTGCTGCACTTTAGATTTAGCAGTATCTGCATTCAAGGCAGGCATTTTCTTAGTCATGGTATTGACGGAAGCACGAAAACCAGTGGCTTTAATTGCAGAACGGGAGATTGACCATTTTGGAACTGTTGCAACTAATTTCTCTTCTTTAGCAGGAGTCGGGGGAACTGCTTGTTCTTGACTGCGATCGTCCCAAACACTGTTATGTAAGATTTCCCGGAAATTTTGCAAGTTTTGGAATAATGCCTGAGCCTTTGCTGCCCTTTGTTGGCGGTATTCTTGCTGGCGTTGCCAGACATCTGTTTTTATTTGCAATATTTCCAATTGCCGCTCTACAATCTCTTGCTGAAATTGCTGCTGTTGTAACTTTCTGTTGTTGTGAAGGTTGGTAACAAAACTGCTCAATTCTTGATGAAGCAAATCTGCTTGCAGCTGCAATTCTTGTTGAGTTAGCTGTTTCCACTGGTTAACTTGTTGACGGCGTTCAGCAGTTATTTGCAATCGCTGCGTAGGTAAAGCCCGCCGTAGGCATCGCTCTTGTTCCCATAAATTCTTGAGAGCCATCAGCTGAAATCTCCTATTTTGTTAACTAGAAATATTAAATAGGAGCCATAAAGACTCCCTTTTTCTAATATGCTGTTAGGCAGCAGATGGAACAGCAGCCTGAGATGTTAAACCAACCGCCTCGGCATATCTTAAGTAAGTTTCAACTGAAGCAATCACAATCCGAGCTTCTATTGATAGTAGTTCAATACCAACTAAAGAAACACGTACCCAAGCATCAACTACAATTCCTTTGTCCAAAATGCGGTCAATAACTTCAGCCAAACTTGAAGATGAGTTAACTTTTTCAACAGCCATTTTATTTTCCTCTCACAACTCTAATTTTTTATTTCATCCTGCTCTAATTGAGCAGTAGGTAAAACTTACACAATGTGTTTTATTCTTCCTGAGTTTAGTATTCCCAAAAATATAAGATAAATATAAGGAAATAAAAAAATACTAAAAAGTTAACAATATTCTTTTAGAAAAGAATTAAAGAAAAAATCAGCCCGTCTTTATTTTTTTGGGAAATTTATAAATATTATTTTTTATGAATTTATATAAGAGTATTTTCTATAAAATGATAGGGTGGCAAAGGTTCGCTGAGTGCCAATTGCCAGTGCGAGCATTGTACCTGCCAGAGGGAAAACTGCTGCATACTGAGCGTTGAATCATTGCGCTGTGCCAAAAAGTGGATTTGCCGCACATCTGACTGTCGAGTTTCACAGATAACATTTGTATATGTTTTGAGAATTAACTCGTTCAAGAGTTCCCACTGTTTGCATTGTTGTGCTTGAAATGCTTGCTGTGTTTGGTAGTGTTGTTTTTTAGCTAATAAATAGGCTTTTCCTCTGGCATCAATAGTGTCAGAATCGTCAAGCAAAAAACAAGGTGTCATTTTTAAAGTGTACTCAACTTTGTCTGCTAGCTCAGTTAGGGCTTCTAGATATTGCTCTTGGTGCTTCTCTAGATGATTCAGCAGTTTTTCCACAGAGGTAAAACCCCTCCCAAAGCGTAGGGGAAGAAGGGGAGTTTGTTGAAAAAGTTCTCGAATCACGCGATCGTGGTTTAATACAGCTTGAAGTAAACGCTCATCCGTTGCCTGTATTGCCTCCAGCGAGATTTCTGGCTCTACGATCGCAGCTAAACCAGAAGAGTAAACGAGTTCAATATTCCTTTCCATCCCTAAGGGTAGAACAAGCGGTGATGCGGTGGGAGCTAGAAGAGCATAAGCGTATATTGACATAAACTTAGGATACTTATTCTGTAATTAAGTTTGTACACGTGAAGTTCTCCGGGACGCTTCTTTTTACATCAAAGGTGTTTCCGGAGGGTAAGTATCGCTGTGTGCAGCTTTCTCTCAAACCTAACCCCCAGCCCCTTCCCTACAAGGGAAGGGGAGCAAGAATCAAAGCCTCTCTCCCTGTGGGGGAGAGGTTTGGAGAGGGGTTCTAAGGATAAGTTGCACATTGCCTTAAGTAGCTTCCGCTCTGAAATTCTGTGTTTTTTTCAAATAAGAGACTATTGTGATTGATGCTGATTGGCAAGCATTTGGTATGTAACTTGGAAATCATCATTTGTAATCTGAATCAAGCTGGAGTCACTTAATCCCTGGGCGCGGTATCGACGAATTGCGCTTAAAGCAGCTTGATTGCTCAACAAAGCCAAGTCTGCCCCATTCCAACCCTCGGTAACTGTCGCCCAGGTTTCTAAATCGACATCAACCAGGGGACGATCTAGATTGTGAACTTGTAAAATCGCTAATCGGCTGGCTCGATCTGGTAGATCGATTTTTATTTGTAAGTCCAATCTTCCGGCTCTGAGCAAGGCAGGATCGAGCGCTTCTGGACGATTGGTTGCTCCCACTAACAGTACTTTCGGGCATTCATGCAACCCATCTAGTTCGGTAAGTAGTTGACCGACAACGCGATCGCTAACTCCAGAATCACCAGTAAATCTTCCCCGTGCTGGTGCTAGGGTATCAATTTCATCTATAAACACAACGCAAGGAGCTGCTTGCCGAGCTTTGCGAAAGAGTTCTCTGACTGCCTGTTCTGCGGCACCTACCCATCGGCTGAGTAATTCAGGGCCATTCACAGCAATAAAGTTGGCTCTAGCCTGGGAAGCGATCGCTTTTGCAAGTAACGTTTTTCCGGTTCCAGGCGGTCCCCACAACAGAATCCCACGGGGAGGCTTGGCTTTAGTTTGCTCGTATAGTTCGGGATAGAGAAGTGCGCCTTCAACAGATTCTTGAAGTTTTTGTTTCACATCATCCAATCCACCAATGTCATCCCAACTGACACTTGGTACTTCAACTGCTACATCCCTGAGAACTGAGGGTTTTATCTCCTTAATTGCTTCGAGAAAATCCTGCTGTATGATAGTCATGTTTTCAGGAACGGGACTGTTGAGCGAGGGGACTTGACGACGAAGGGCAATGTAGGCTGCTTTTTGGCAAAGAGCTTTGATATCGGCACCAACAAAACCGACAGCTAAATCAGCGATCGCACCTAAATTAACCGAAGTCTCCAAGGGCATGGCACTTGTCAAAATCGTCAGAATTTCCAATCGTCCATCGCGATCGGGAACTCGAAACTGAACTTCGCGATCGAAGCGTCCCGGACGACGAAGCGCCGGATCGAGATAATCGGGACGATTTGTTGCCGCTAATACAAGTACGCCCTCGGTTTTGGCAAACCCATCCATTAACCCAAGCAATTGCGCCACTAGTCTTTTTTCAACTTCACCTTCTACTTGGCTGCGATCTGGGGCAAGGCTGTCAATTTCGTCAATAAATATTAGGCAGGGAGCAGAACGAGTTGCTTTTTCAAAAATACTTCGCAAACGAGCTTCTGCTTCCCCGTAATACTTGCTCATCACCTCTGGGCCATTGATGGCAATGTAGTTTAACTCCAACTCTTCTGCCAAAACACGGGCTGTTAAAGTTTTTCCCGTACCGGGCGGGCCAACGAGCAAAACCCCACGTGGAGGCTCTAACCCTAATTTGACTAATAAATCTGGACGTTTAAGTGGAATTTCGACTAACTCTCTGATTTCTTGGAGAACATCAGCCAAGCCGCCGATACCTTGCCAAGAAGCTTTTGAGTTCGTCTTAGCTGATGGGGGAGTGACATCAGTATCATCCATTGGTGTGGTTCCAACGGTGGAATTGGATCTGACTCGGCTGGAACTATTTGTTCTCGGAATATTGCCTTGCCGGGGAATACTACTGAGATTATGAGAGCGAATTTGAATAGAAGTTTTTAACTCGCCTTTCTCTACTTTTTCTTCTAAAGCTTTGGCAATTTCTAATAGGTGTTCAAATCCTTTAAATATGTCGTCCATTGATTTTACTTAAATAAAAGGCAGAGAAAAATTTAATTTCCAAAAAAATTAAATTTTTCAATAATTTTTGATTTTCAATTTTTATTGCTGTTCAACAGAGAGAGGAATTAATCAGTTAGAACTGGATAATTGAAGACGAGCAAAGTTATACGGGGCAGTAAAATTGTTGTAACGAATTCGCAAACGGTTTTCAAATTGACGATCGAGTGCTTCAACGTGTTCGCTAAATTGTAATTCTGCTTCCCAAGGAATTAGGTAGGCTGCATTGTAAATCATTGTGTCCATTTGGGGAGTATTTTCTACTACTTCGATCGCAATGGAGTTGAGCGTGCTTTTAAATATATCTATGATGCCTTGCTTGCGATCGCTCATTCCCTGTTCGATGGTTTGTCCTATTTGGATTACCCGCTCCATACTCAGAGGTTGACCCACTAGCTTATCCCTTTCAGTTTTGAGATTTGGGTGTTCTGCCAATAGTCCCTGAATTTCTGCCTCGGTATCCCAAAAAACTTTGACACTAACTTCTCGGCAACCCGATAACTTCGCAAGCAATTGCGTCAACTCTTCTTGATGAGGACGAATTAATTGCTCTGAAACCTTTTCCCAGCTAGAAACCAAAAGTCCAAATTGCACGGGTAGTAAATAGCGATCGCCTCCTTGCATGATCTCCTCAAGGACTTTCTCATGACTTAGCAGGTTACGACGGCTGGCCAAATAACGCTCTTGCTGTGCTTCCGAGTAGATGACTGCAAAATCATCCAAAATTTTAATTTGTACGGGTTGCCGATCTAAGCCCTCTAAATTTAAATTTTGGGGAGCAGGCAAGGTCAAAATTCCATAAATGTAAAAACTCATATAAATGTCTTACCAAGAAGAATGTAGATAAAAAAGTTACAGGGGTTTAGAAGTGAGTACTAGTCTTAACTTGGCATGAACTAAGCTTAACTGAGCCAGTCCTAAGTCCAAGTCACCTTCAACCACAACACCCGTGTTTAATAGGCGATCGAGGAGTTCTAGAATAGAGGGTTGACTAGAGGTTTCACCGGGGTAATATCCTCCAGATTGGGGAAGTAAATTTCCCATTTCACCCAAGTTAATATTTAGATCGGCTGGGTCAACATCAAATATCTCGCAAAGTTTAACAACCTGTTGTTCAAGCTGTTGCAGGCTTTCGGCAGCCCGATCTAACTCATTATCGTTGAGGGTGCCAGCATCCATTCGCCGAATCACTTGAGCTTCCATGAGTTGGCGTATCAGTTCAACAACCGTTAGTAACAATGGTGCTAAACCGGAATCGGAACCTTTTGATTTGCTAATCCCCTGCATTCTGATGATTAATAGGATTGAGTGTTTTAAGCGATCGCAGTTCTGTTTCTAGACTGGCAAGACGCTCTTGAAGTTGTTGATTAGTTGCTAATAAGGTGCGAGTTTGACTATTAAGATAGGGGTCGCTCTCCCACCAATTAATTCCAATCTCTTTGGCTTTATCAACAGAAGAAATCAACAAACGAATCCGAATGTTGAGCAATTCTGTGGAGCCTACGGAAATAGAAATATCCCCTGCGATAACAATGCCTTTATCCAGAACCCGTTCTAGAATATCTGCCAAGGTAGAACCTTGAGTTGATGTGGTGATAGCTCCCCGGTTAGTATTAGTACTCATTTTTTTATTAAATGGCCAGAATCAAAAGGAACTGTCTGTGAGATGTTCGGCGACTCGGCATTGCCCTGCATTTGGACTAATACTCCCTGCTCTCTGAGAGACTTGAGTGCAGCGACAATTTGACTGCGATCGATCCCTAGTTCTACTGCCAATTCAGAGAAACGCCTTCCTGGAGAATTGCACAGGTAGTTGTAGACTTCATGCTCGTAAGGTACTCGTTGTTCCAATACAAGCTGATTTTGATTGTTTGGTATTATCTCTGACGGCTGAGTTTGAGTATTTATACTATGATGCAATTCACTTAAAACCTCTTCCAGTAGCCGAGTTGCTTCCATGAGAGGTTGATTCGTGCGAGAAAGCAGGATATCGGCACAAATATCTTGGAAGCTAGGATCTCCAGGGTTGACGGAAATTTCGTGTTCGTGGCAGATTTTGGCAATCATCAGACAGGAACGTAATCCACCGCCCTGTCCAGAGCCAGATCGACTCCAAAACGTCCGTACTAAGCGGACAATTACTTCTGCTTTCTCAGAATCTATGCCTGTTTTATGAACTACAATTTCCTGCTGACTCAGTTCATCAGGTGTAGGCATATCGATGGTAATAACACGATCCATCAAAGCATCTTGAGTTGCATGAACTCCACAATACTCTTGAGGATTTGATGTTAAGATTGCCCGAAACTGAGGATGAACCCGGATATACTCGGCTCGATGTTGGTTTGTTGGTAATACTAACAACCTCTCCTCAAGTACGGAGAGTAAAACGTTATTTACCTCCGGGTGCGATCGATTGAATTCGTCGTAAACCAGCGTAAATCCTTCTTTACAAGCTAGGGTTAATCGTGCATCAACCCAATGTTGTCGGACTTCATCCTCAACTTTGATAACGCTGTGGATGAAGTTATCAACAACCTTTTTACGGGTATAACCTAATTGATTACCAATTAAGTCTGAGGTTTTAAACTCATCATCTCCAAATAAAAGGATGATCGGCTGGTTGAGCAAATCAGCTAGATGCATTGCCAGAGTGGTTTTTCCGACTCCGGCTGCACCACGTAAGTGTATTGAAAAACCTGACTGTAGATAGCGCAAAGCACGTTGAGCGACGCGTTGAACAGCAGGTGTATTGACAAATCGTTGGGGAGATGCATTTAATACTGTTGTCAAACTCTAAGTACCTTCTAAGTAGTAATGTGTTATGCAAAAGTAATTTTTTACATTGAAAATATAAAATACAGATGTCAATCAGCCTTAACTGGACTCAAATCCAACGCATTTTGGCATCAACATAAGACTAGTAATGTTTAATATTTATGTCATCAGCATGATTACGGTGTTGAGAGGATACCTTTAAGAAGTCCACACAGGTGTAAAGCAATATGGTTCTGCGCTTCTTACTATTACCGATTACTGGCCCATTAATGGGGGTAACGTGGCTTGGGGAAAAAATTTTAGAACAGGCAAGTACTGAAATTGATGATAAAGAAAATCTCAGCAAGCAGCTTCTTGCACTGCAACTTGCTTTTGATATGGGAGAAATTCCTGAAGAAGAGTTTGAAATTCAGGAAGAAGCTCTTTTATTAGCAATTCTGGAAGCAGAACAGGAGGAACGCAATCAGACACAAGAGTAATACCACTTCTCTAAAAGCCGGCTACAGATAGAGCCGCCAAAATATATTGCCTGCGAACAGCCTGGACAAGGTATGCTCAATGCTCAATTTTGAAGGCTACACCACATCACGCGATAGCCAGTGGACTAAGCAAGCACTTAATAAAAGGCTAGCAGCGTAAAATTAAATATAAATAAATTAAAAAGAGAGGATATCGCCTCTCTTTTTAATGGTTATTAAATTTTGTAAGTCACCAGCCCCGTTGGGGCGGGGGTAGGGTATTGGGTGTTGGGTGTAGGGGAAAA
>NZ_JAYGHD010000411.1:0-10638 GCF_034932245.1 Nostoc sp. UHCC 0251 | reverse complement strand
GCTCCGCCTCCATAGCTTGACAAGAGGCAGAGCCTCTCGGAACTCGTTCCCAGCCTCCAGGCTGGGAACGAGGATACAATAAGTCTTTGGGCTTTTCTTAGTGCCATTCGGCTCTGAGACTCGGAATTCATTCCGAGGCGGAATAGAAACGCAGTGCAAGATTTATTAATAATAAAGATATGAGGCGTTGCTGAATCATGGGATGATTTTGGTGAATTTGAAACTGCTAATGAAAACAATCAGTGTGAGATTCAATATCTAAATTGTGATTGGAACACTATAGCAGTTCTACATCAGTCGTGAACAATAAGATCCCCGACTTCTCAAAGAAGTCGGGGATCTTAGTCTCTCGATTTTCACAACTCATTTAGGATTGCTATATTATCAATCATCTGGAAACCTGCACAATTCTCAATACTTCTCGGTTAAGGGGAAAAGGGGAAAGGGAAAGAAAAAACCTTTAACCCTTACCCTTTACCCTTTACCCCAAAACCGATTCCGAGTTAAAAATGCTTAACCGAAAAGTATTGGCACGATTCTTGGTAATCATTACGCTATAGTCCAAACTCTCTTGGTCAAAAATCTGGTTCAAGCACTAGAAACGGTTCTGCAAACACCGTAATAAAAATGAGCAATCAGCAACAATTATCATTGTAAGAGTGGTTATCAGCTAAGGTAAAACTCAGTAGTTTTTTAGTTGGTAATTTAGTCATCAGAAACTTTACGGAACTATATTGATATAACTATAAGTAAGTTCGGTAAATATCGTGAGGTTTAACAGATAAAAACTCACTAAAATTACCTTTGAATACAGTTAATATCTGTTAAAAACAACAACTTTGTAGTTACTAGTTGATTGTTTATACACAATTCTTAGTCAACATAAGTTTATCTACTAATGAACTACTTAAATAATCAAAAACTAAAACTTAAGCTTCATCAGTTGCGCCTGGTTCCATATATAGGCATTGGTTGTCTGATTTTTTATTTCAATTCCAACCTAGATTTAAACTACATAGTCAAAGGATATTTATCCTTAATTGAATCTCAGGTATGTATAATCATTATGTATTTACTTACAAGAAAACTTTCTAGTAAATCAGATGATTAATTGGGTCAGCTAAAAATTTTGCTTGTATTGTATGCCAATAAATATTTATTAGAATTAATTAATGAAGGAAATTCCATGAAGACTAAATCTACAGCAATTCTGCTTTGCTTTTTTGGCGGAGGGATAGGAATTCACAAGTTTTATCTAGGACAAAATGTAGCAGGTATTTTGTACTTGTTGTTCTTCTGGACTTTCATCCCAGCTTTAATAGCCTTTGTTGAGTTCTTCGTACTAATTGTAATGTCAGACAGTGAATTTAATACAAAGTATAATCTTGGTATAGCAAGCGCAGGTGGGCCAATATCTGCAAAAGATGCAACTAGTGCGTTAGCTGATTTAAAAAATCTTTTTGATTCTGGTGTAATTACCGCAGAAGAGTATGAAGAAAAGCGGCAAAACCTTCTGAAATCTTTGTAAATCCAAATCATCAGTCGATTTACTGTGTCACAATCTAAATTTTGGTTTCAACAAACTCCTGCTTGGGTGTGGTTATCATTAATTCCGACATTGGGAGGGTTTGCTATTGCCTATGCAGGTTATAAATCCAAGACTAATACTTGGATTGTACTAGGGATTAGCACCTCTGCTTTAGCTATAGCTTTATCCGCCAATAGTTTTGCATTTGTGATCTGGCTGGCTCAAATTGGCGTTGCTTTCTACTTAAAAAAATCTTATTTAGTCAAAACTTATCCGAAAAACTTACCAATTCCTGAAGAAAAAGAACTAGCCAAGTTAGTTGCTAGTACTCGTGACAAACTAGATATTAATGAATGCTCTAAAAATGAACTAGTTAACTATTTAGGTTTACCTATAGTTTATGCAAACAATATTGAATCCCTGATGAATGAGGGATATGTTTTCACTCATGTAGAAGAGTTAATAGAAATAGCTGGAATTCCCGAAAAGCAGGTAGCTCGAATTACACCGCTAATTACTTTTAGCTACAACTACAAAAAAGAAGCTGATTACTCTTGGAAACGATTAAACACATATTCAACTCCAGAGTTGATTACCTGTGGACTCGATGGAGCGATCGCAGAACAAATTGTAACAGAAAGGCAACAACGAGGTGAGTATAAATCATTAATTGATGTGAAGCAACGCACTGGATTACCGTTTAATACTTATCGTCACATAGCTTAGGTTTTTTAGACGCGATAAATCGCGTCTCTACATGAGGGGTTTCTGGTTGACACCAATGCCCCGCCCCTACTCCCCCGCCTTTTTCCAAGGAAGTTTCACCGTAAATCGACTGCCTTTCCCTAACTGGCTTTCGGCGTGGACAGTACCACCGTGTAACTCGACAACTTTTTGCACCATTACTAATCCTAAACCACTGCCTGTAGAAGAACGACTGGAGAGATTTTCAACTTGCACAAAAGGTTGAAATAATCTGAAAAGGTCATCAGAAAGCATACCAATACCAGTATCTACCACACTGAAAAAGATATACTCATTTGTGGGATTTGGCTGGACTTCAATCCAAACTTTGCCTCCTTCTTTAGTAAACTTAATCGCGTTAATCAACAGGTTGATAAATACTTGGCGGATGTGGCGTTCATCGACTTGGATGGGTTCGAGTTCTTCAGGTATTTGTACACTCAGTTGGATATTTTTCTGAAACGCTAAATGTTTGACAAAACTCAAACTAGAGTCACATAATTCTGGGATTGAAGTGGGAGCTAGTTGCAGTTTTATCTTGCTGGATTCGATGTCGGTAAGCTCAAGGATCTGGTTAATCAATTCTAGTAAATTCTTTCCGCTAGATTCGAGGTCATTTAGGGACTGGCGCTGTTCTTCGGTTACAGGGCCGTACACTTGATCTTGAAGTGCTTCTGTAATTCCAAGAATGGAGCTTAAGGGATTCCTCAGTTGATGGCTAATGTTTCCTAAAAAGGTGCTTTTAGCACGATTTGCCACTTCGGCAGCTTCTTGAGCCTCACGCAGAGCGGATTCTGCCCGTTTGCGATCGCATATTTCTAAAGTCAAGGCGACAAATTCAGCTATTGAGCTAACAAAGTTTTGCTCACTCAGTTCCCATGTCCGAGGAATATCAATCTGTTCATACAATACCGTTCCCACTATTTCCCCCCCAACCCAGATCGAGGTATTAATTAGGGATACAATATTCTTTGGTTCTAGCAGTTCATCCCATAATTCTTGTACCCGGAGATCGGTGCGAGTGTCGGTGATGGTGATAATAGGAGCAGATGCCAGCGCTTTAAAGTAGATCAAATAATCTGCAAGGTTGCGTTCTCCACCTGCTGAGTGTCTCTGGTTGCTACGTTCATAGAGATTTATACATTGTAGTTTGGTGCGTTGGCGCAGCCCGCCGTAGGCATCGCCATTGAATAACCACACACTAACTCGCTCTATTTCTAAAGCATTTGCTGCTTTCTCGGTAATAACTTTGAATGCTGTTTCTAGTTGTCCTTCTGAAATCGCCTTGTGATTTGCCAGTTCTAGCAACGCCTGATGATGCTGATCTAATTTTCGCTCGCTGTTAATGCGTTCTTGAATCTCTTGCTGTAATTCTTGAGTTCGCTGCTTAACTTGCAATTCTAACTCTTCATTTTTGGTAATCTGTGCAGTGAAGGTTTTGCATAACTGCTGTATCATCTCGTTAAAAGATTCACCCAGCACCTCTAGTTCTTTAATGCCCTGTACTATCACCACTGATTCTTCACCATTGGGAAAATCAGCTAAATCTTTTGTCGCCGTGCTGAAGTACAAAATTGGCTGAGTTATCCAACGGGCGGTGATAATCCCTAGTAAAGTAGCTAATCCTAATGCTCCCAGACAAAGAAAAATTGTAGTTTGAGTGTTGCGATCAAGCTGTCCCATAAAGTCTGCTTCGGGGACAGCCACTACTATTAACCAATTGACATTTGGTTCGCCTTGGAATGGTCTAATTTCTAAAAATTGTCGTTTGCCGTCAAAGGAGAAATCTAGTTGCTGTAAACTTTGAATCTGGTCAAAGTTACTAAATTTAGTTGCTAAATATTGAGCGCTTGCTTGAGTTAAAGAATTCCCGCTTTGGGAAGCTGCCAACCTAATGGGTTTACCATTTTGTAAGCGGAATGGTTCTTCTGTTGTGGAACTTGCTACTAATAGCCCCGATCGCTCGATAATAAAAATTTGGCCAGACTTGCCAACTTTAATATTTTGCAGCAAATCTCCAATTTGTGATGTGTGAGTTAGAGTGCTGTTGACTCCAAGTAACTGCCCTTGGGAGTTATATATAGGTTGAGATGCACTAATTAGGAGTGATGGTTCGGTGAGGGATGTAAAAATCTGACTAAAGCTAAATTTTTTGGCGGTAACTGCTGCTTGATAATCAGGACGCGATCGCGGATCATAGTTTTTAATCACCTCTGGTAGTTGAGTACGTTGACCTTGAGAGTCAATCCTGTAAGTGTAGAGGTCGTACCCAGTTGACTGGTTGGCTTTTCTGAGTAAAAATTGGCGATCGTTTAGTTTTTCTACAGCTAGGTGTTCTTGCTGTTCATTACTTGCAGTTACAGCCAAAGCATCTGGAAAAATCTTTAACTGCTCTATTAAATATGACTCCCAGGTTGCCAGATTTTCTATCTTCAGCAACCCCATATCAATGATATTTTGATTACTGCGTAGTACCTGACGCGGAGTCAAAAGATAAGTCTGTAAATTCTGCTCAACTCGATTGGCAACTTCACGACGTAATTCGCTGGCTACCTCATTGACTGCCTTTTGCCCATTGTGGATTGATAAATATGCAGTCAATCCCACAGCTAGCAAGATTTGCAGCACAAACAACGCTACGAGGATGCGACGTAGGGGTACGCCTTTAAACAGGGAAAAAACATTACCTTGCCCAGTATTTTTATTCATCTGCCCACTTTCCCTTACTGTCCTGTAGTACTGAGTACAACACCTCTAGTTTGCTGTCCTGTGGGCTTATGCATAGTTTGTACTCGGTCGGATCAAGTGCCAATATACCACTTCTGGTAAAAGAACAAAACGTTACTTAACTGCACTGTAGATTTTACCAGCCAAAATATGACTAACGTCCATCATAAAGACAAAGACGCGATAAATCGCCGTCTCTACAAAGAACTGATTATTGTAGAGACGGCGATTTATCGCGTCTTCCCTTAGCTAGTTAAGATTTATGAGTTATAACTGGCATTTTTGAATAAATCTAACTGTAGACAGATGAAATTTGAAACGTTACTGTTATCAAAAGCATATTTTTCGGCGTTCAGATTATCTGTTAATCTGCACGCTTAAACATTGCTCCTAATTTTATTGCATCCTGCCCACAGCAACCCCCAAGACATAGGTTTTATCTCTCATGCTCAACGTATCCACTCAAGATTCTCAAAAAAATCAGCAATTAATTGACAATACTGACTGGAACGTTATTGAAACGGAGTTTAATCCAACGCAGTTACATCACAAAGAAACCGTCTTTACTCTTGGTAATGGGTTGTTAGGAGTCCGGGGCACGTTTGAGGAAGGATATCCACAAGATTTCCCAGCCACAATCATCCACGGTGTTTATGATGATGTGGCAATTACTCATACTCAACTTGTAAATTGTCCCAACTGGCTGCCATTGGTGGTAAAAGTAGCTGGCGAATCTCCTACGGAGACGCTACGCGATCGCTTTAGCATGGACAGTGGTGAGATTCTTAACTACGAACGTCGGCTCGATCTGCGCTTAGGTTTAGTTAGCCGTGATGTGCGGTGGCGTAGTCCTAGTGGTCATACCCTAGATTTTCACTTCGAGCGTTTCACCAGTTTAGCAGATCAACATGTTTTGGCGATTCGCGCTCAAATTACATCTGTAGACTTTGAGGGTGAAATTACCATCGAAGCCGGATTTGACAGCGAACCAGATACTCAAGGCGTTAAACATTGGCGAACCTTAAACCAAGGTGGCATGGATCAGATTATCTGGCTAAATAGTCAAACCATTCACTCAGGTATTCAACTTGGGATGGCAGCTAAGTTAGTGATAGATGGTGACGAAACTATACCAGTGAGCGTTGATAATACTTCTAGTTCTCCCACTTTGACAACCACCTTTGAGTTATATCCAGGAAAAACGGCGATTGTCGAAAAGATTGTTACTGTGTTTACTTCACGAGAGACAGAAATTCCCATCGCAGACGCTTTACAAAGACTCGCTGATGAACCCAGATATACTACCCTATTGGCAGCTCACATTGCTGCATGGGAGCAAGTGTGGCAAGACAGTGACATTATTATAGAAGGCGATCGCTTGGCTCAGTTAAGCGTCCGTTACAATCTCTTTCAATTATTAGCTGTCGCACCGCGTCACGACAACCGGGTGAGCATCCCTCCTAAAACCCTCTCCGGTTTTGCCTATAGCGGACATATCTTTTGGGATACGGAAATATTCATCCTTCCCTTCCTCACCTTAACTCAACCAACCCTAGCGCGTAACTTGCTCACCTACCGTTACCACACCTTACCAGGAGCGAGACGCAAAGCCCAAGAAGCAGGTTATCAAGGGGCGATGTTTGCTTGGGAAAGTGCGACGACTGGCGATGAAGTAACCCCGCGCTGGGTACCAGCTCCTAATGGTGAATTAATCCGCATCTGGTGTGGTGATATTGAAGTGCATATCACCGCAGATATCGCTTATGCAATTTTACACTATTGGCAAACGACCAATGATGATGACTGGATGCGCGATTATGGAGCAGAAATTATTCTTGATACGGCTGTTTTTTGGGAAAGTCGCGTCCAGTGGAACCAAGAGCGCCACAGCTATGACATCTTAGATGTGATTGGCCCTGATGAAAATCACGATCGCGTCGATAATAATGCCTTCACCAATCTCATGGTACAGTGGCACTTGCAGTCAGCTTTGGGGCTGTGGGACTGGCTCAAACATGCTTACCCGGAAACTTCAGCACAACTGGTAGAAAAACTCAACTTAACCACAGAACGTCTGCATCGATGGGCGGAAATCCAAGAGCGTCTATTTGTCAATGAAGATGCCCAAACGGGTTTAATTGAGCAATTTGAAGGCTTTTTCCAATTAGAAGACGTTAACCTCGCTGATTACGAACCGCGCAGTAAATCTCTGCAAGGTTTGTTGGGTATTGAAGCCACAAGCCAAAAGCAGATTCTCAAGCAGCCAGATGTGTTGATGCTCTTGTACTTACTGCGCGACCGCTACGACTATAACACCCTTGCCACCAATTGGGATTATTACAACCAGCGCACCGACCACAGTTATGGTTCTTCGCTAGGCCCAGCCATTAACGCCATCTTAGCTTGTGACCTTAATAAACCAACCGAAGCCTATACGCATTTTCTGCGATCGGCCTTGGTAGATTTAGAGGATGTGAGACTGAACGCAGCCGAAGGAATTCACGCCGCCAGTGCTGGAGGAGTATGGCAAGCAGTAGTTTTTGGGTTTGGCGGTATTCGCATGACTCAATTTGGCCCCGTTGCTTGTCCCAACCTACCACCTAACTGGACGCGTTTAAAGTTTCGCCTGCAATGGCGTAATGAGTGGTATGATTTTGACTTACAAACTACAACAGAAGTCATTTCCAATTCGCAATTACCAATGACGCTCGTTTCTAGCTAACGCTACTTTAAAAACTATGTTTCAGCAACACATCCTTGGGTAAAGACGCGATGAATCGCGTCTCTACAAATGGTCTATTTGTCGCATTCTTTTAGGGACTTCCAAATAAATAAATATTCAATTAACTCTTGTGGGGTGGGCGTCTCGCCCGCCCAGTCCATAGGGCGGGCAAGATGCCCACCCCACAATATTGGATAATTTATTTCTTGGAGTTCCCTTATCAAAAAAGCTTCATGTTCAAAACCTTGCCCGCAAGTGGCGCAAAAAAAATCCTTGTATTCTCTTGGTAGGTAAAAACCCCACCCCGGAGTGTCTGTCTGAGTTTAATTGCGTTAGCGCAGCGTAAAGCCTTCTCTTCGAGAGGCTTGTCTGCGACACGCTCCGCGAACGCCAACGGCATGGCTTCTCTACGAGACGCTACCGCGAACGCTTAGAGCGACGTAGGAGCGTCATTGCGAATTGCGAATTGCGAATTGGGTTTATGTGCGATCGCTTCCACCAATAGCAGAACGTTGAAACACTACCGAAAGATTATTAGCTGGCATTTGGTAAGTTTGTTTCAACGTGAAATTTTGCCCGCTAGCTACTGCTACAACATCATCCAAGTTACGTACACCCCACTCTGGGTTTTGGGCACGTAAAGATTCGTCAAAAGCTGCATTACTCGGTGCTGTATGTTCTCCACTTTGTTTGAATGGCCCATACAAATAGAGCATACCTCCTGCTTTTAGGATACGACCTGCCCCTGCCATTAACCCCAAACAAGCTGACCAAGGTGAAATGTGAATCATATTGATGTTGACAATTGCAGTAATTGGCGAGGTATCCAACCACTGCGTTACTGTCCCCTCCTCCACTGCCCAAACTGGTTCTCTAACATCAAGCTCAAGCGGTGGATAAATGTTATTACATCCAAGGTGTTTAGTCCATGCAATAATGCTGGCTCTTCTTTGTGGGTCTATATCTGTTGGTAGCCACATATAATCTTTGAGCCTGGACGCCAAAAAGACTGCGTGTTCACCAGTGCCACTGGCGATTTCCAAGATCGTGCCACTTCCAGGCAATACTTGTGAAAGTACTTCTAGAATTGGTTCACGATTGCGATCGGTTGCTGGTGCGTATTGTCGTGCGTCTTGTAATGT
Source organism: Nostoc sp. UHCC 0251 (assembly GCF_034932245.1). Taxonomy (NCBI): domain Bacteria; kingdom Bacillati; phylum Cyanobacteriota; class Cyanophyceae; order Nostocales; family Nostocaceae; genus Nostoc; species Nostoc sp. UHCC 0251. The sequence goes on along the minus strand of NZ_JAYGHD010000411.1, from coordinate 1,775 downwards.
CATCCGTATCGTTTTTAAATACCTGATTTCACTCTAACAATTTAGTCGGGGCACGGTATGCCGCATACGTGTCAATTTAAGCTAAAAGCTTTGTCAAATCTCGTTTCCAGCCTCTAGGCTGGAAATGCACTTCAATTGCGGCTCTGCCGCCAGCAAGAGAGGCGGAGCCTCTAAGACAGCATTCCCAGTCTGAGACTGGGAACGAGACATTTCGCGTTAAGGCCGTGCCCCTACACCTTGTGATATGGTGTAGCACCGCATCTGAGTGGGAACCGCTATATTTTTTTCTGAGATAAATCCATTAAGTTTGCCAGCTTGTAAACTACCCGCGCCCCGACATTACCATCCCACTCACCATCACCGACTTCGCAGATATCAAAGCCAATAATTTTTCTTCCACTATTAACCAATTCCCGGAACAGACAAAATGTTTGCTCTAATTCTAACCCACCTGGAACAGGAGTACCTGTACTCGGACAGAGTTTTGGATCTAAACCATCTGCATCAAAGCTAATGTAAACATACTCAGGTAAATGACTAATAATTTCTCGGCACAAATCAATCCAATTTGTTCCAGAGTAAAGTTTTTGTTTAATGGCTGGGTCGTAATATGCAATAATGCGACTATCAGATTGGTCAATCATTTCCACTTCGTCATGACTAATATCACGCAAAGCCACTTGCACTAGCTTAGAAATTTGCGGTATTTTCATCGCATTAAACATAATCGACGCATGGGAAAACTCAAATCCCTCATAAGCATCACGTAAATCTGCGTGGGCATCAAGGTGCAAAATGCCATAGTTGGCGTACTTAGCCGCTAATGCTTGGAAATAACCTAATGGTGAACTGTGATCCCCACCAATAACTGCAACTCGCTTACCCTTGTTAATTGCTTCCTGACAATTTTCAAACAGCCATTGATTTACCTGTTGACAAACTTGATTAATTTCTGTGAGGACAGATGTTAAATCTGGTGTATCTGAGAGTTGTTTACCTTGGGCTAATCGCTCAATAATTTGTGCTGCCAAGGCGCGGTAGTATGTATTTTTTTCTAAAATATCTTGGGGAATTTCTACCATGAAAATTCCCTGCTTCCAACCATCAGGGTTATCGAAATCGAACAAATCTAATTGAATCGAAGCATCGAGAATTCGCTGTGGGCCGTTAGCTGTACCTGCGCCATAAGAAACAGTGACTTCCCACGGCACACCAAAGACAATCAGGTTTGCAGACTCATAATCGCAGGGCAAACCTAAGAGGTTGCCATTTACTTCACCTATGCCGCTAGGATTGTAGTCTTGTAATTGATTACTCATCGATTATCTTCTCGATTTACGTGGATAGACAGCACGCCGCCTAGTGGACATCTGCATTGTAATAAAAATTTTTCACAGACGGTAAACTACAGCGCCTTTATTACTTGGTCGAAATTACGGCGATACACCTGTTGTTCGTACTCCTGCCACTCTTTGTCTGACGAATGGGGCAATGTCTACGACGGGCTACGCCTACGCTCTTTTTGCTCGACAGTTTGTGTAAAAAGGTAGAATGGTGAGGCTTTGAGGTCGAGCATAGACGGGCAGGAGTCTGCAATGATGTCTACAAGGAGCTACGCTAACGCACATTGACTCAATGCAATCCTTGATACAGGGTACATTATTAATTAGGTCAATTTTTCTGCTGCGCGTCCAAGCAGCAACTCGTCGTCAGGCATAGCCTAGGGTGTTGACTTTGTGAGTTTTTCAGTGATATTTTTCATACAATAACCATGT
>NZ_JAYGHD010000410.1:0-10783 GCF_034932245.1 Nostoc sp. UHCC 0251 | reverse complement strand
TCTAAATCCCCGTTACAACACGTAATTGCGTTAGCGACGTAGGAGCGTCATTGCGTTAGCGAAGCGGGGCGTTAGCCCATTGCGAATTGCGAATTGGTTTAATTGGTTTTTATATTGTGTTGTTTGAGGGTTGGTGTTGCCCTAGTTTTTGGATAATTGTAGTTTCATGTGTCTGTTTACTTAGTTAATATCAGGATTATTGGCATTAATTGTCTTAATTTGCCTCTATTGAGTTAAGTCAAGATCATGCAAATTACCACTGATAATTTACCGTTTATTTTTAGCTGCATCTACACCAGTGTAACCAGTTGCTATCCAAAGTATTGCTCTAGCTCCATCGCGGATAGATTTTTCGATAGATTCAGAAGGTTTTTCTGAAGGAACGGGTACTGGTTTTAAATAAATACCTCGACTACCCAAAATAATTTCGCCGATGACACAAGCCCGCCGCATGTGGAAATCTGAAGTAATCAAATAAACGCTCTTGATGCCACGAGCTTGCAAATCATCTACCAACGTAGTAAAATTAGTAACTGTATCCACGGCCTCATAGTCCAAGTGTAAACGTTTGGGATCAACACCAGCTTTGGTAAACACTCTTTGTGTGAATCTAGGTGGACTTCCTCCGGTAATCCAAATTGGTATATTTGGATGCTGGCGGACAAATTCAGCCGTAAACTTCTCTCGCTCTAAACGTCTCGTTGAACCACCCAATACTACGACTGCTTGCGGCTGTACAAATTGGTTTTGTACTTCTTTGTATCCCCACCACGTAATTAGCGGTAGGACAAAAGCCATAAAACGAAAAGATTTACCTGTAAACAATAACTTATTCAAGGCTCGATAACTTTATTTTCTGAGTCCAAACTTTTCTCCGGCTAGAAGAAAAACAACAATTGATAGTAGAGTAGCCAACTCCCACAAAATCTGCCCAAATGCAAATTTGGGTGATTTTCATGTCGCAGCGCGATTAAGCGTGCTTAAAATTTTTCCTTTAATTGATGAATTATCCTAACCTGTATCGGACAATCTATCAAAGGATTCTGACATCTTGATCAAAGAACCCCATTTAGAAGAGGAAAATATATAATTTGCATCTATCCTAGTCGCTAGTTGCTGCTTCCAGCCAAACTTCTACATCATCGGCTAGCAACTTCTGTGCTGCATCCAGCATTGATGCTGCTATCTCTTTGAGGTCTTCGCGGTTGTTCAAGTAAGTTTTCAAGGCTTCCATTGGGTCGATGCTGCTACTTGCACTCAATTCAGGAATCCGGGGTCGAGCCAACTGACTCACTAATTCTGCTTGAATGGTGTAAGTATGAGCGTGACTTAAAGCAGTATGGAGAGAGGAACTGTCAATTAAATCCATTTGTTCGGAGCGGAGTTTATAAATTAGCCGCACTACAGCATCTTCAATATCATACTTAGCGATCGCTTTCATTAACACCGCTTGTGGATCATCTGCTTTCGAGACATCCACCTCAATGGTGCGGAAAGTCCGAACTGTTAAGGGACAAAATTCCCATTCAGCCTTCCCCCGCTCCAGTTCTAGCATCACATAGCCTTTGTCTTCTTTTTCTTCACTGAAGTCTACCCGCTCAATGCTCCCTGGATAAATCACCGGTGGGTTGTTGGATTTATTCAGGTTTTGGTGACGGTGGACGTGTCCCAAGGCTACATAATCAAAACAAGGTCGCGTCAGCAAAGATAAGGGCAGAGTAAAGCCTTTACCTACTGCCAAAAAGCGTTCTGCGCCCAAGGTAGCATTGTCAGACATCAAGTGAGCCAAAAGGATAGTTGGCACATTGGGGTCAAGACGGCGAATTTCCCCTTCTAGAACAACTCGCAGGCGTTCCGTTAATAGTTGGTTGACTTCCGCCAAAGACGAGCCTTCAGTCTCTTGGCGGGTCATCAGGGTAGAACGGGTGAGCCAAGGGAGGGTAATTACTTGCACTTTGCCATTACGGGTTTCGATGCAGTGAGTAGTTAATGTGTCACCGACAACAAATCCTGGCACTCCCAAAGTGCGGTAAATATTTAAACTCGCGCCTCCCTGTCCTTGGGAGTGTTGGTCATGGTTGCCTACCAACAGCACTGTTGGTATATTGGCATCCATAAGACGGCGGAATTGGCTGGCAAAAGCTTGTTGTACATAAGGCGGTGGTGTAGCATCCGGGAAAGCATCGCCACCAAATATCACCATATCAACAGTATCTGCCAACGCTCGGTCAATACATATAGACAAAGTATTGACAAAATCCTCCAGTCGTGTATTCAATCCAGTCGCGGGATTAATTCGTCCGTGGGAAAAGCCGCTTCCCATGTGGATGTCGGAGAGATGAAGGATTTTAATCATATTTGTCCTTAGTCATTTGTCCTTTGTCTAATACTAATGACAAATGACTAAATGAATCATTAGTCCTTAGTTATTTGTCTATCACTAATGACCAATGACTAATGACCAATGACTAAATATGAATTCCGCATTCTGTTTTATCACTTCCCCGCCAGCGTCCGGCGCGTTCGTCTTCGCCTTCGCCAACTTTGGTGGTGATGGGTTGGTCGCCGATGCTGGGATAACCTTGGTCGTGGAGGGGGTTGTAGATAACTCCGTGTTCAGCTACGTAAACCCAGCTGTCTTGACGTGTCCAAGTAGCTATGGGATTTACTTTCAGCCGACCTTTACCGTCTAATTCAAATATGGGCATATTCGCACGGGTTACTGCTTGATCCCGGCGGCGTCCGGTTATCCAAGCGACGCTGTTGAGTTCATCTAGACCCCGTAGCAGTGGTTCGATTTTTGTAATGTGGTGGAATTGGGCAATATCTTTGTCCCAGAGTTTGTCGCCATATTTGGCTTCAAAGGCTTCGCGGGTGTCTACGTCTGGAGTTTTGAAAGTTTGCAGATCCAGGTTGTAGATTTCTTTAGCTTTGGCTACTAATTCTAGGCTTTCAGGGAAGTGGTGCAAGGTGTCAAGAAAGATCACAGGAACGGGATGCTTCAGTTCAGTGTAAAGAATATGGGTAATTATCATGTCATCCACGTTAAAGGCGCTTGTTTGCACCAGTCCCGTTGGGATATTCTCTATAGACCATGCCAGTATTTCTTTAGGAGTGGCAGTTTCAAATTGCTCATTTAATTTGTCTAAGTCAAAAGCGATCGCTTGGTTTATAGATGCCGTGGGGACTGTCATGATAATCTTCTGTTCAAATATTTTTACCTTGATTAAAATTTATTTTACTCCATCAAGGCGCGTATTCCGATCGGAGTTTAGGTAATTATTCTGTTCGGGAATTACTACATTGGGTAACTAGAGAATGGGGAGTGGGGAAACTAGGAGAATTACGCACTACAAGTAAAAAATGAATACCTTAAGATAAATGAGTCATTTACTAAGAAACTTTAAGGTAATTTAAGTTTTACAATGCTTCTATAGATATTTATACTGATTTTGATATGGTTAAGAAACAATTAATAAAAAGGATTTTACTTAAATGAACACTTCAAAATCCCCCAATCGCTTAGGTGAATCTATAATTATGGGCGCTTTAATGATGTTGACCAGCGTTAGCGTAATTACAATAATGAACTTTTTCTAAATATAACGATTTCTAATTTTAGCAATAAAACTTTACATAGCCCTGCTCAAAACTGAGTGGGGCTTTTACTTTTAGTATCCAGATAAATCCGTGTATATTAACTCTCTTCTATGACTTTCGGCAGAAACTCCTTTGGAAGCCGTATTTTTACGTAGTTTTACAATCAGAGAATTTCAAATTGGGGTGCGATCGCAATTTACGCCTTAGTACAGCGGGCGCGGAAATAAATATGCTATTGGACAAAATCTCGAAAGCCCTTGTGTCTGGCTCTTGTCTTTGGATAAAAACACCAAGGACATTGCCACTGCAATGATCCCGAAGGGAATATTAAACCAATTCGCAATTCGCAATGACGCTCCTACGTCGCTAACGCAATTACGTGTTGTAACGGGGATTTAGAAAGAGCCACAACACTTGCGGCTTGATAGAAGCCGGGGACTTAAACCCCTACATTTTGTTAACAAAGAGAATCCAGCACCAGCCTAAACCATCTACTAAGAATCCTCCTAAAGTCAGCGGCGCTACACTTCCAAAGAAGAACTAGTCGCAGATGCTATAGAAAGCCTGAGAGATGATTTAGTGATCCCCGATACTGGCAGCTTTTGGGGAGACATGGATATTTTGATAAATAATGCTGCCAAAAAAATAGATAGTCCCCTTAGTCGTTAGACACTTGCCTTGATTATTAGTACTGCGTCTAGCAATCCTCAGTTTGCAGAGGTTTACTGGACAAAATATTACGAAACTCCGACGTGAAGTCTTTTCTAAAGTACTTGAGCTTGCCAAGTTTAGAGGAGAGATACACAGGAATGCAGATGTTGACTTAATTATCGACCTGGTGAGTGGGTCATTGTATTATGCACTGATCTTCAAACCCACAACCGAGCCAGTAGAAACGTACATGCGCCGCACAATCAATCTTCTTTTGGAGGGAGTAGGGAGTAGGGAAGGCAGGGGGGCAAGGGGAAAAGGGGACAAAAGTTAGAAGAACTTGCAGTCTTCCATTCTCCCTACTCCCTACTCCCCATTCCCAACTTGTTAGCAAAATAACTTTCCATCATAGGTCATAAATGAGATGATGGAGAAATTAGAGAAAAGGTGAACAATTGTTATTTTTCTCCTTCCGCTTCTGGTTGCAAGATGGCATCACAGTATTGAATGAGGGTTGTCAAGCGATCGCTAATCGTCTGAAGTCTCGTTTGTGCAGTAGATGCTTGCCGCGCTCCTTGCAAAAACATCACATCTATTTCCAACAGGCGCAGTTGTTTGCTCATCTCCGTTTGGTAAGACTGCACGCGCCAGTTTTCATCAGCCAGAGGCACAATCTGCTTCCCAAAGAATTGCTGCAACGAGGCTACACGCTGCCGCAGTTCGGGTGCAACAATTTGGGTAGTTGTGGCATCGGAGCGTAATTGCTCTAGTAAGGTTACGAGTGCCAAATATTTCTCACGGTTTAAAGACATCCAGTGCTAGTTAAGATAGTATTAATGTCAAGTAATTTTTCTTCTACAATAAACTTTCTTAAGCGCTTATCAGCACTAAAAGCCTCAAATCGTTATTTGAGGCTTTGTTTGCCATCAATGGATTATCTTTCTTTATGATCCTTGAAACTCAAACTGGATGACTACTGTCGGCAATTGGAGAATCATCCTTACATTCTTTTTTCAACCCGTCTCTAGGCGACAGCATCTTCTTAGATTGATGCTGCCAGTTTTATTTATCATTCACTTATCTACCGATCCTATCAAAACCTACCTAATTGTATGAGCAGCCTAGCTATAAATTCATCAATTGATCTAGCCATTCCAGAATGGTTAAAAAAATGTTTGAAGGAGTCATCGACAATTAGCACTGAAGTGGAAGATGACCGAAGGCATAGTGATGCCGTGTTAATTGGTCGCGCATTTGAATTTGCTTACCAACTGCATCAAGGTCAATACCGCAAATCGGGGGAACCATACATTGCTCATCCCATTGCTGTGGCTGAATTGCTGCGTGACTTGGGAGGCAGTGCTGCTATGATAGCAGCTGGATTTCTTCATGATGTCGTTGAAGATACAGAAGTTACAAGTCAAGAAATAGAAGAGCGCTTTGGCCCAGAAGTGCAGCAATTGGTCGAAGGTGTCACCAAGCTTTCTAAAATCAATTTCACTAGCAAAACCGAAAGTCAAGCGGAAAACTTCCGGCGGATGTTTTTGGCAATGGCGCAAGATATTCGGGTAATTGTGGTGAAATTGGCAGATCGTTTGCATAATATGCGAACTTTACAATACATGTCAGAGGCCAGTCGCCGCCGCAGTGCCCAGGAAACGCGAGATATATTTGCGCCTTTAGCCAATCGCTTGGGGATTTGGCGAATCAAATGGGAACTGGAAGATTTGGCTTTTAAGTATTTGGAACCGGAAGCTTACCGCCAAATGCAAGAGCATGTTTCGGAAAAACGGACGGCACGAGAAGAGAAATTGGCTAGAGCTACGAACATGTTGCAAGAGCGTTTGCAGCAAGCCGGAATCCACTGTCAGGAGATTAGCGGTCGCCCCAAGCATCTTTATAGCATTTACCAAAAAATGCACCGTCAGCAAAAGGAATTTCATGAAATTTACGATTTGGCAGCGCTGCGGATTATTGTTCAAACTAATGAGGAATGCTATCGGGCGTTGGCGGTGGTTCATGATGCTTTTCGTCCAATTCCTGGGAGATTTAAGGACTACATTGGATTGCCCAAGCCTAACCGTTACCAGTCGTTGCATACTGGGGTAATTGGACTAACTGGCCGCCCTTTGGAGGTGCAAATTCGGACAATCGAAATGCATCATATCGCCGAGTATGGGATTGCTGCCCATTGGAAGTACAAAGAAACAGGAGGTTCTAGTATTAGCCATTTGACAGCGACAGATGACAAGTTTACTTGGCTGCGGCAGCTGCTAGAATGGCAAACCGATCTCAAGGATGCACAAGAATATCTTGATAGCGTCAAGGATAATCTATTTGAAGATGATGTCTATGTCTTCACCCCTAAGGGGGATGTTGTTCCTTTAAGCCCCGGTTCTACCACGGTAGATTTTGCTTATCGGATTCATACGGAAGTGGGAAACCATTGTTCAGGGGCGCGGGTGAATGGGCGAATGGTATCTCTTTCAACACGGCTACACAATGGCGATATTGTAGAAGTTCTCACCCAAAAGAACTGCCATCCGAGTTTGGATTGGTTGAACTTTGTGAGAAGTTCGGCGGCGAAATATCGGATAAAACAATGGTACAAGCGATCGCGCCGGGAAGAAAATGTCGCTCGTGGACGGGAATTGTTAGAAAAGGAACTTGGTAAAACTGGTTTTGATAGTCTGCTGAAGTCGGATGCGATGGAGACTGTCGCCCAAAAGTGTAACTATCATAGCGTGGACGATTTACTTGCTGGTTTGGGTTACGGAGAAATTACGTTGAACCTAGTGCTAAATCGTTGGCGAGAAGTGGCGAAGGCACATCAACCAATTTCCACTGTGCCTTTATTTATTCCCAAAGAACCAACTACATCAAAAGCTTTACGAGATGCACCGCCAACTACCTCCCGCTCTAGTGATTCGCCAATTGTTGGGGTGGAGGGGTTGGTGTATTATTTGGCTGGGTGTTGTACCCCGATTCCTGGCGAACCGATTATTGGTGTGGTGACGCGAGGTAGGGGGATTTCGATTCATCGCCAAGGCTGCCATAATCTGGAAACTGTGGAGTATGAGCGCTTAGTACCAGTTAGGTGGAACCCAGCCGCTGAAAATAGTGGTCGTCCGCACACTTACCCAGTGGATGTTCAAATTGAAGCTCTTGACCGCGTAGGGGTACTAAAAGATATTTTGTCACGCTTGAGTGACCAAGGGATCAATGTCCGCCATGCTCAGGTGAAAACTTCTGCTGGCCAACCTGCATTGATCGACTTAGGAATAGATATACGCGATCGCTCTCAACTAGAGCAAGTGTTTGTCCAAATTAAGAAAATGAGTGACATTTTGAATATCCGCCGCCTTGGTCAAATTGACGAGTAGGTAATTGCTAGGTGCGTTAACGCAGTGTAACGCACCAGTTTAAGTTGCGATTTTGCTCTCAAGTTTTAAATTTTGAGTTGTAAAAAAGCAACAATCATACGTAAGCAATCGCTTCTAATGGCAAAATTACTGTAAATGTAGACCCTTTTCCTAGCTGTGAATCTACCTTAATTTCACCATCCATTAACTGAACCAATCGAGAGACTATTGCTAAACCTAATCCTGTACCATCATAACTTTGCACTTGGGGAGCAGTTACTTCCCGAAAATAGGGATTGAAGATTTGGGCTTGAGCATCTAGGGAAATACCAATACCACTATCAGTAACAGAGATAGCCCATTGCTGTTGAGATACCGTCCAGCACTCCAAATGAATTGAACCAGATTCTGTGTAGCGAATTGCGTTACTTAGCAGATTTGTCAGAATTTGCTGAAGCCGAAGCGGATCTGTGTTAACTTGACTTGGAGCGCGAACGCATTCAACAACCAAGGATAATTCTTTAGCACGCGCTAATGGTTCAATCATCTCTAAAATAAAGTTGATTAAACTACGCACATCGGTTAGAGTTGGCTGCAATTTCATCTGTCCGGCATCATAGCGCGAAATTTCCAGAGTATCGTTAATTAACCGGACAAGAAGTCTACCACTCTTGAGAACTCGCTCGATACTTTCAAGATTTGCATAGGTGTCTTTGAGTTCTGGTTGTTGACGCTGCTGGCGCAGAAATAAGTCTGCGTAACCGATGATTGAAGTCAGGGGCGTTTTCAGTTCATGAGCCAAATGAGAGATACTATCTTTATTAGCGCGAACCAAGCGAGTTAGCTCTTGGTTAGTCAACCGCAACTGACTTTGGAGTTGTTTAAGCTCTTGTAATCGTCCTTGAGTATAACTGTTAAAACAACGCGCGATCGCTTCATCAATTACTGTATCAATCAGGCGAACAGCCCTTAGTACCTCTTGTGCAGATCCTTGTAATAAATCTTCTTCTAAAAAAGAAAAAATCACAAACCGGAGTAAACGATACTCTCGCGCAATTTCTGCTGGTTCAAACCCCTGTTCGGCGCGAAGTGTGCCGTGTTCTAAACTTGCATCTACTACTGTTTGCAAATCGCTGGTTTCAGATTCAGAAAGTACTGTTGCTAATGCTTTCAAAACACGGGGTAAGCTATCCCGTACAGCTTTGAAAGTAAGTTCATTAGTAGCTTCAATTTGTTGATCCTGATAAACCGCTTCTACCCATTGATCGAGAATGGCATCACTTTTTGCAATTAGAGTCTGACTAAAATCCATCTTTTGCCTAGCCAAATACAGCGAAGCCTGTTGCATTAGAGGTAGATTAGTACGTTTAATGTCAAGTTCGCACCTAACAGAAGATAGAGGTTAGTGAAAAGACAGCTTATTGCAGAAATAAATACTTTAGCTTATATCACTATAAACGCAAGAGCGATCGCTTCACAAAATAGGTTGTGTTACAGATATTGAAAATTAAAAAAATAGGTAGGAATTTACTACAAATATTCTGCACCACCAGCAAAGAAACAATGCAGATTATTTATTATATTCAGGCTGTTCAGAATTAAGCTTAATTCCCAACATTGATAGACTGCAACATTTTTTCTCGCTTCTTGCGGGCAATTTCTTGCAAGTCAACAGTTCTATCAGTCTCATCTACAATTTCACCAGTTATCACCTCAAGCACATCCTCCAAAGTGATAACACCAGCAATGCTACCATATTCGTCTACTACTACTGCAAGATGTTCACGAGCTTCTATAAAGTTTTTCAACAGTTTATCTGCGCGAATTATCTCAGGGACAAAGTTGACTTTTCGAGTCAGACTAGCAATTTTTTGCTCGTTACTTCCTTCAATCATCGCTGTCAGTAAACTCTGTTTTAAAGCATATCCGATGACTTCATCAAGTGAATCATCTATTACAATAATCCGGGTGTGTTGAGACGCAATAATATTTGCTTTCGCCTCAGAAAGAGTCATACCCCCGTGGATATATGTCAGCATGATTCGGGGTGTCATTAAGTCAGATGCTGTCACATCATTTAATCTAAACACCCGTTGGATCATTTCTGCTTCATCGCTTTCAATAATTCCCTCTTGATGTCCAATCTTCGCTAACAGCTTTATTTCAGCCTCATTCGTGGTTGGTCGTTTTTTCCCCTTAGAAAAGGGTGCAGTAACATTCTCTAGAATCCAGACTAAAGGTGTGAAAGCAATAGCAAGCCCAGCTACAGGTAGAGCCGCAAGTATAGCGATTTGCTCAGAATAACGCTCTCCAATTGTTTTGGGGATGATTTCGCCAAAGATGATAATTAGGAATGTCAATACTCCTGAAAATACACCAAGCCATTTATCTCCTAACACTTGAGTAGCCATACTACCTGTGAGAATACTGCCAATGATATTGAAAGTATTGTTGAGGATTACAATAGCGGCAATAGGTCGATTCATGTTTTCACGAATCGCTAAAAGTGTTACTGCTGAACGGTTGTTTGATTGTGCTAATTGTCTGACTCTCAGAGTCGAAACAGAGAACAGTGCCGTTTCTATACCAGAACAAAGCGCTGAACCTAAAATAACAACAAACACAATGATTAGAAGCTGTAGCATATAGTTTCCCAAATATGGGAAGGAAAAGTTGAGCGTGAACCGATAGCCAAAGGAGTTACTATCTTGTTATCTTCTGAGTTTACTGTTTTCCTATTTTAAGCCCCATTGCTCTAGAAGGCTTTGTTCCCATAGCATTAGATTTGAACGGTTCGTGAAAGTCCCAACCCTCAACTTTTAGTCGAGTGGGGATGGACAGTGGGCGGCCACGATTGCACAACCTGACCAATATTAGCAGTCAGGCTGATTAGAGGGTGGTATGTTATGATACTAAAACTTAATATTGATTAGTATACGTATTTGCTCCAATCACCATGCAACAGCTATTTCCCGGAGAAGTATTCGCCAACACTGCTGATTTTGACACTGGTATTCGCCAACTGTTACCGCGATACGATGAGATGTTGGAAGTAATTACTCATTGTGTGCCTTCCACAAGTCGGCGTATTTTAGAATTAGGCTGTGGTACAGGCGTGCGATTCGTTTAACCTAAATGAGTAGAAATACTCAAGGACGGTTAGCGTGGTT
>NZ_JAYGHD010000409.1:0-11076 GCF_034932245.1 Nostoc sp. UHCC 0251 | reverse complement strand
TTATGGATAGATAAATTTTAAACTTTGCTTGGTTCAAGCCCCCGGATAAATCCTGTGGCATTAATTGCGAATTGCGAATTGCGAATTGTGCTGACTTTTGATTTCCGCCTTGCGGTACTAGCGATCGGAATGTAAATATTTGTATAAAATAAACTATCTAAAGTGAAATTTACCGTTTGAAAATTGGTGTTATAAATTGGTGCTCAGATTTTAATTAGAAGTTTATTTCCCAATGAAAACCCAAAAAATCAGTTCAACAATACAAGAAAGTAGACCCACCAAGACGAAAAAACAGTCTTTTCCTGGCATTAATATTGGTACTCCTAAAGTACCATTCCGCAAATGTCAGAAAATAGTACAACAGCATGAGTTACTGAGTGACTGGGAACACGCGAGTTAATTTAGTGACATATTTTTACACCAACTTACACTATGGTGTCAGCATCTGTGCGACTCCCGGTATCCGGTCGGACATTAACTGAAGAACTATTTTGACACTCCCCGCGATAAATCGACGGGGATTCTTGGTTCACTGAGACCACTTAAACTAGGTTCCTTGCGTTACCTAGCCCAGAGGTGGGACTCTCCCCAAGCGTTAACTTTGGGTATGCCCTACCCTAGTTGCATTTCTGAGGCAGTGCTAACTTGCGGTGAGCCACTCTTGTTGCAACTGCCGTGCAAGTCCTGTTTAGTTTGAAACAAATAGTTCCAAAAATCTGAGTCGCCTAGCTCCTATAAATCTTTTACCTACTGCTAGGAGGAAAATAGAACAATGCAGTAGAACCGCATAGATTTAATTGTCAAGGTTCAGCGCTTTGTCTTTCGACGGCTAGGTTTTTTAAGTGGTTGATTACCTTTCCACTTTCATTAGTATAGTGTATTAGTACACTAATTAATTGAAAGCCGTCGTAGAACAACGGGGCTTTAAACCCAATTTTTCGGTAAATTAGGAGTGCAATGGTTTTTTCGGTCTATTGCCATGAGCCAACAATCTGAATATTCCCCTTCATGCAGTTCATGCGCGGGCAATAGTTTTACTTTCACAAAACCACATTTCTCATAGCAGCGGATAGCGCGAGAATTGTCAACATGAGGATCTATGACAATTTTATCAGCTTGCCGCTGTTCAAAAAGATAACTGATAACTGCTGACAGAATTTTTGTACCAATTCCCTTGTTCCAATAGTTGGTTTCGCCTATGAACAAGTCAATTCCGTAGACATCATCAGTTTGATCGAGATGATACAATTGTCTATCGGTTTGTGATAAGTCATTAAGCGCACAATACTGCAAATAACCAATGGGAATATTTTGATAGTAGAACAGACACGGAACAACCGGGTCATCTCCCCTGATCATCGGTTTGTACGTTTCTATAATTCTTTCTACATCAAAAGGATTATCTCTTCCTTCATAAAATTTTAAAATTTGTTCATCAGTTAACCATTTTGCCATCAACTTATAATCATGTATTTCATCCTGCATTAGACGAATAGTTATTTCGTCTTGTTGAATTAACATATACTGTGTAGATTTTTCTAGGCCGTATTTAAATAATTATATAGGAGTAATATTTGATTTCTGAAAAAGCTCGGTAAAGCTCGAAAAGCCTAATTCCTTATTCCCTACTCCCCACTCTCCACTTCCCACCTACGCAGATAATTTCAAAAATCAAATACGATTCCTATAGTTTGTTCAAAATGTTTATTATTTTGTACAAATTATGAAAAAGAAAAAGGGAATTCCATGCCTGCTTTGTAAAAATGGAATCCCCTTGAAATTTTGCCTTATCTCTACCAAAAGATACTTAATAACGAGCTTAAATTCACTCAATTACCACCAGACGTAACAGCTTTATTATGTATAGCAGTGTCTTCAGGCTTTCTCTGCCATTTGCCATCGCTGCCTGGTTCGTATTCATTCTTCACACTATTCCAAGCAACTTCACGCGCACCTTCTTCACTCATACCATCACTTTGAGCAGCATTAAATGCAGCTAGAAAAATCTGCTGTGCGTGTTCAGGTAACTGTTCTCTAATTTCACCAGACAATTCATTTATTGTTTTATCAGACATAAACTTACTCCGATTGTCTCAATTTAAGTTCATGTTAAAAAGCTTGCAAGAGAATTTCCTCTTTCTGAAAGTAGAGAAGTAAATAATCATACTTTTGGCTGAGTCAAGCGATTTTTAAATCAGCGATGCAATGATATTGATGCTCATCGCTAAAATGGTGGTATTGAAAAAGAAGGATAATATGCTGTGTAACAGAGTCAAGCGCCTCATATCGCGCGATCTCGTCTCCACATCTGAAACTTGACTAGTCATGCCAATTACGAATGAATAATATAAAAACTCCCAATAGTCTGGATAGTCGTTATTAGGAAAATCTAAACCTCCGATGATTTCTTGACTATTATTACGATTAATATATTTGTAATAACTGTGTGCATATTGCACTGCAAACATCGTATGCACTAGTAACCAGGAACCGACAATGGTCATAATTGAAAGTATGACATGTAGGGTAAGCAGAGTTGTTGACAACCCTTTTTTATCAGTTAGTAAAAACCCGATCGCTAAAACACTAGCACAAGCCGCAGCTATCACCAGCATGAATATAGCTAAATGTCCTTCATATTCATTCTCAGCATAACGGCGAATTTTTTCTGGGCTAGCCTTGATCATTTTCCACCAAGTTACGGCTAAGAAAAAGTCAGTGCCAAAGTTCCAAGCGCAGAGAATGCGAGTTGGTAAATGCAGCCAAGATGGAAGAATTATTGAAACTAATATAGCAATTCCAACAGCAATAATCAGTCGGGGTCGGTGGTCAAAGTTTTTAAATAAATTAAGTTTCACAAATATTGCGATCGCAAATTTGATCTAGATCGGTTTGAAAGCAGGAAGATATCGCAGTTCTGGGCACTCACACAGAAAGATAAGTTGAATTGTAATTATAAAACGGTAGAGGGTGCAGAGTTTGCGTTGGCTCTGTCCACTTACTTATAACGCTCCCAATTAACCCTCTAAGAAACTGAAACCCACAGGAGGATACTTACTTTAACTTGGCTCTAATCGTCTCTATTCGTTGACGATTAACACCCAAATCACTCTGACCTAAGCGTGAAGCAGAACGCACTTGGATTACATTAGCATTCCTGTCTAGATAGAACTCTACATCATCTACAAATCCCAACAAAGCACTTTTAAATTCTGCATATAAATAATCTTGGCTTTCGGTAATGATTTTAGTTCTTGGCAAGGACTCAATAATCTTTTTAAGATTAGTAATTGCTTCTTCTGGAGTAGATGTAAAAGTCAGTGGGGCAATTTTGTGAACTGCATCTGTACTCTGACTAGAAACACAGTTAGGGGAATTAGGACAGGGTGCTAATTTACCGTTACTGATACCTAAATTATTTGGTCGTTTGCCAGCAAAAACCATAATGATGTATTCGGATAAGTGAATAAGTATACTCTCACACATTTGTTGACATCACTGTAATACTTTGCCGTAATTGCATCTTCTGGCAAATGGCAGATTCACTAAAACATGGGTGATGCGTTCGCTCTATGATTCGGTAAGTATCGTCTAGGCGAAGACAGATTATGACGCAAACAATTTCAATCAACGACTCTGGGCGCTTGCAACTTGCACCTCTAGAAATCCCATCCCGTCTATTGTTGGGGCCTGGGCCCTCCAATGCCCATCCTACAGTTCTCCAGGCGATGAATACTCCACCAGTTGGGCATCTTGACCCAGCTTTTCTCGCACTCATGGATGAGATTCAGTCGTTGCTACGCTACGTATGGCAAACAGAAAACCCACTCACCATTGCAGTCAGCGGTACGGGAACAGCCGCAATGGAAGCAACCATCGCCAATGCTGTAGAACCCGGTGATGTGGTTTTAATTGGTGTAGCTGGTTACTTTGGTAATCGCCTTGTGGATATGGCTGGACGTTATGGCGCAGATGTCCGAACCATTACCAAACCTTGGGGACAAGTTTTCAATCTGGATGAACTCCAAGCTGCCCTAAAAACTCATCGTCCAACTATTTTAGCCCTAGTTCATGCCGAAACTTCCACCGGCGCACGTCAACCATTGGAAGGTGTCGCTGATTTGTGCCGTGAATTTGGCACTTTGTTGTTAGTTGATTCAGTCACAAGTTTAGGTGGCGTCCCCTTGTTTTTGGATGCTTGGGGAGTTGACTTAGCCTATAGTTGTAGTCAAAAAGGGTTGGGTTGTCCGCCTGGTGCTTCGCCCTTTACAATGAGTCCGCGTGCCGTTGAGAAATTGCAACATCGCCAAACAAAGGTTGCAAACTGGTATTTGGATATGCTGTTGCTGGGCAAGTATTGGGGCGCTGAACGCACCTATCACCACACAGCACCAATTAATTTATATTATGCATTGCGGGAAGCACTGCGTTTGCTTGCAGAAGAGGGGTTAGCAAACTCCTGGCAGCGTCATCAAAAGAACGTAGAATATCTCTGGGAAGGGTTGGAGAACTTAGGACTGAGTATGCACGTTGAGCAGCAGTATAGACTGCCAACGCTTACCACTGTCTGCATTCCAACAGGTGTAGATGGGAAAGCGATCGCTCGGCAGTTACTCAATGAATATAATATTGAAATTGGTGGTGGTCTTGGCGAACTAGCCGGTAAAGTTTGGCGCGTCGGATTGATGGGCTTTAATAGTCGTAAAGAAAGCGTTGACCAACTTTTAGCAGCACTACAGCAAGTTTTGCCTAAGTAGTTTACGGGCAAAAGCGGTGCGTTAACAGTAGCTTAACGCACCTGAGATAAAGAGCGTAGGCATCGCGCTAACATTGTTTGCGAATTAAAGCAAAGCTGATGCTCCATACTTACTGACTCTTTTTACTTATCCGAAGGATTAAAGAAAGGGCAGGTTAATTTTTGTAGGCGGATACAATCGCATTGTCAGACGAAACAATCGCATTTTCAGGCGAAACAATCACATTGTTGGGCGAAACAATCGCATTGTTGGGCAAAACAATCGCATTGTTGGGCGAAACAATCGCATTGTTGGGCGAAACAATCGCATTGTCAGGCGAAACAATCGCATTGTCAGGCGAAACAATAACATTGTTAGGCGAAACAATCGCATTGCAGGTCAATGTATTAACAATTCAGGAGATTAGGTTAAGATGCCACGGTAATACTAAAGTGCGGCTCGTTCACATTTTGTAAACAAGCCGGGAGAATATATCTGTTGAGTATCCCTCACTGGCTCACTGCGAGAAAAAACCAACAAACAGTAGAGGCAAGAGTATTAGCATGGACACAATTAATACGAGGGTTGCCGGCTCGATTTTAATTTGGTTCTTCTGTGGATCGCGCATTTGGCACTCCCTCGAACAATAAGTATATTAACTCAGCCTAAAGGATGCTTATTCCTTTTTCCAAGCCCAATCAGGTTGAAAAATGTAAATTTTTTAAGTAGGCTGGTGCATTAAATTTACATTTTTTGATTTTAATAACTGTTGATACTTGATTCATCTTCCCATCAGCTTATTTCTTCCAGGGTAGTTTAGTTCCCATTTCAGTCAATGCAGAAAAGATGAGATAGAGGACGAGTAACCCTGCACCCGCCAAAAAAGCCAGTAAATCGTTATCCATAAGCGCTAATTGCTAAAACTTTGCTAATCATAGCGGAATCACTTAATATTTAGCATTTTTCTGAACCTGCAATCTTTGGTCTTCTGGGTGCAAACTATACCAGCCATACCAGTGACGAACTGCTAGCCAAACGGCTGAAAGCAAACCCGCTAGGCTGAGGGTTAGTCCACTGAATGGTACTAATAAACCAAAGATGGGTAATACTGCTCCAGCAATAGTGCAGATAATAGCAGCAAGGGAAGCGCTGCGACTTGCCCCCAATCCCCATGTCAGAAACAGTAAGATGATGGAAATTAAAGTCCAAGCCAACTGAGCATTGATGATACGAGCTAGATAGGTCAAAACCAATAGACAAGCAAAGAAAATACTAGCAGCGATCGCAACATTTTTAAAACTCATTGGCAGTGACAAATATAACAACAATATCCACCACAAAAATATTGCTGGTGCTAGCAATAAAAGACGCGGAATTACGCCAGTGTGACGAATAGGTTCGGTGTTGGTAAACACTCCAAATGGATTTTTGACTGAAACATTATCGTCAAACTTCCAAGTAAATTGGGTACTGCGTCCGTCAACTTTAATTTCATTAGGTACAATACCACTGGCAAAATCAGCCGGAGCAAAGTTAGCAATTGCTGTGAGGCGGAAGTTGGAAAGCAACTGTCCCGTTGCACTATAAACCCAGCGTGGCCCTCCTTGAGCCTGATAAGTAACTCGAAAGGTGGTTTCTTCCCCTGGTTGTAAGCGGAAGGGAAAACTATAATTACCCGCGTTGGTTGGTTGTAGCCTAGTTCCATCACGCTCAACTTTATAGCTAGCAAGCAGTGTATACCCGTTGGGTGGCGGTACTTCAAAGAAAAAATTATTAATATCCTTAAGCTGATTGACTACTTTATAGTCAGCAGTATAATTTGCTTGATAAACTGAACTGCGACCTGGAACATCTACGCTTTGGTCAAGCTTGACTTGAATTTGCGAACCAGCCAGCATCAAGAAGCGCGTAATCTCTCGCGTCTCATTTACCTTAACTATTTTGCCATTGACTTGAGCGTTATAAGAGTATGGCTCTTGAATAGAGTAGCGCACTTGCGGCGCAAATTGTTCGAGCCTTTCACCTGCAACAGTTTGAGCCACTTGAGCCACCTTCGCTTGTTCCCAGTGGTGATAGCGATTGCTTAAAGTTGAACAGAGAAAAAATCCTGGTACTAACAAAACTAATACCAGGGTTAAATGTTGTAATCCCCGCAGCAGTTGAGAATAACGAACACTCCATTCGCCAATGAATATAAGTTGTTCCGGCTGGCTTCGACGGAGAGAAAAACTGATCAGTGCGATGGCAACTCCCAAAGCTACGATCAAAAATACTAATAATAGTGAAGCTTTGAGCGCCTGGGTTCCAAATTGGACAAGCTCAATCGGATGCGTCAAATCGGGTAATCCGGGAATACCTTGAGCAGAAGATGACATTGGCTGATTTTTGCAGAATTTGGAGAACCAGACCAATAAATTCACTTAAAAGTTTCTGAACAACAGTTTATTTGATACGTCGAGAGTTGGGTGCACAGCTAGCTGTGACTCTGTAGTTAATTTTTCCGACACTCATCTGTAAGTTCTATTGGTACAAACATCAAAAACCCGGTTTTTATGACCGGGCTTTTGAGCGGAAACAATAGGGATATATTCCCCGCAGGTTAGTTATAAGAGGTTAAGTATAATATCGATGCTCTGATATGTACTACCACCCCGACGTTATTGATTCCGGAAAATTATCTAAAAATTTTTGAGTAGCTTTTATCTTGCAAAATACACCAAGCAACTGACAGCATTAGCGTATAGGATTTAAAAATATTAATTTTCCGGCTTTTGCTGATGAATAACGAATTTGGTATCTGGCAAGAATGGCTGACAGTATTTACCTATCTAGGTTTCACGGTCTTTATTATCTGGCGCGTGTTTTCCGCAAAGAAGAATTAAAAAAGCTGCATACCATCTCACCAGGGCCTTTTGGCTCAAAGGGCAAAACAGTCCCATCTTGTTGAACCTTGACTCGTTCACGACAATTGTAAACCTCGGTGGGTCTTTTGACTCCATCTACACTAACTGCTGCTCTGTATTCCCAATAATTTTTAGCACTTCGATTGATGCTGAGAATGCAAATCTGGCGGCGTAGCCCATCGTAATTGCGGCATACAGATGCAAAAGCCGGATGTGCTACGGATAAAATTAGTATCAATAAAAACAGAAAAACGACAGTTCTTATCTTGCTCATAAAAAATTATTGGAAAATCCTATTTACTGAGCAGCAAAAAGCTCACAATACCATAGGTACGATAGAACTTATATTTGATTGTGTAAAAAAACTCTGTACAACTCAAAAAGCCTTCTTGCCTTCTTGCCTATTGCCTATTGCCTATTGCCTATTGCCTTTCGTGCGTCTAAGTAATTAAGAAAGTCAGATTATATCTGGCTGGGTTGCCACTATTTGTAACTGTAGTCTTATTTTGAAGAATTGATGTGACATAATATGCAAAAAAAGTCAGTCTTAAGGATTATAAATTGCGACTAAAAATAAATTCCGAGCAATCTGAAATTGTACGCGGTTTTACGGCAGTACTACTTTTCGGCCAAGTGTGGCTACATTTTCTCCAAGGAAAAACTTACTATCGCAAGATTTTCCAACATCTGGTGACTGCTGGGCCATGCTCTATCTCTCCAGTTCTCCTTGTCAACGGTTTTGCAGGAATGATTTTTACTATTCAAACGGCAAGGGAATTAATTCGATTTGGGGCTGTCAATGCTGTGGGAGGTGCTTTTGCCTTAGCTTTTTGTAGAGAATTGGCTCCAATTTTGACTGCTAGCATTATGGCGGGACAAGTCGGTTCTGCTTTTGCAGCAGAAATAGGTGCAATGCAAGTCACAGAGCAAATTGATGCACTTTATATGCTCAAAACTGATCCGATTGATTATCTAGTAGTTCCTAGAGTAATTGCTTGTTGTTTGATGGTGCCTTTGATGACGATTTTGGGTTTAGTTACGGGCATCATCGGCGGAGTTTTTGCCGCATCACAGTTTTACAAAATTCTTCCCGAAACATTTTTAGAATCAGTCAGAAATTTTTTAGAACCTTCAGATTTGTTTATTATTTTGCTAAAAGGGTTTATTTTTGGTTTACTGGTTGCTGTCATTGGCTGTAGTTGGGGGTTAACTACTAAGGGCGGAGCAAAAGAAGTAGGAGAATCGGCAACAAAAGCAGTTGTCACTAGTTGGGTATCAATTTTTGTCATGGATTTTTTCCTCTCTCTATTGCTGTTTGAACAGCCTGCATTTTGAAACTAACTATTTACAGCACATTTCAGGTAAATGAAGTACATACATAAAACCCAAAACCTTGTGGAGACGTAGCACTACTACGTCTCTACGTGTATTCGATTAGAGCGCAATCTGCTGTAATAACAAGATTCCCAACTTTTTTAACAAGTCGAGAACCTGAGCTAAAAAGGAATTTGTGGGTAAACAATACTTGTTCTGAAGCGATGGCGCAGCCCGCCGCAGTCATCGCTAGCTTTTTTTTTGGCATCACTTCAAAACGCTAGAGCAATTTGGGAATATATTAACTTGTAGAGTAGCGCACCCAAGCCCAAACCTGTCAATGAAAAGATAGATGCAGTCCAAAAGGCTAGCCCTTCCTTAAGACCTGCTGTTTGAAAGTCTATCCTGACTAATATAGTCGCCGAAATGATCAGTAAAGTATCAAGAAATACCCGAAACCAGGCAATCATAATAAAGAATAAGAAAGCTCCTAAGACGGCAACGCCGAAAGACCTAGTATTTGATTTAAACAAAACATCTAAATAATATGTCATTTTTAGCCAAGGAATGGTCAACGTTACTATTAAAAGCAAAATAGCAACCACAGTCATCAGCCAGATAAACAGAGGAGCACGTGCTTCAGATATTACCCAGCCCAAAGTACTGTAACTAAGCAGTACTAACGCCAGGGACACCCAAGGAACTCTTTTCAAAATTGACATGGGTTGATATTCCTAGTACGGGGTCAAGGTCTTATTCCATTATTGAATCTTAATATAGGGAGTTTATTATAACTATTGACTAATAGCTAAACAATCATTTTCCGCCCACCAAGCGTAGATAGGCGTGTTGCGGTCTGGTAATATGCCAAAAGTATTGGGTTGCAACACATTTATGCTAATGCCATTTGTTAATTCCACAACATAATTAACATGTGTGCCCAAATACATAACATTGACAAGCCGTCCTTCAAAACAGTTAGCTGGCAAATTGGGTGGATAAAGAGAAAGCTGGATTTTTTCTGGGCGCACGCTGACTACCACCGCTTGTGATAATTCAGATGGTGTATCTTCAGCGCGGCTAATGACAATTGAGAGTTCCGTTTTGGTCAGGATTTTAACATTAGAGGAGTCTACCGCTACAATTTTACCGCTGAATAAATTTGTATCGCCAATAAAATCAGCAACAAAGGATGTCTGAGGACGTTCGTAAATTTGGCTGGGAGTGCCAACTTGTTCAATTTTGCCTTGATTCATTACGGCAATGCGATCGCTCAAAGACAATGCTTCTTCTTGGTCGTGTGTCACCATCACAAAGGTCAATTCTAAGTCTTTGTGTAAATTTGATAACTCGACCTGCATTTCCTTACGCAGTTTTAAATCTAACGCTCCTAAAGGTTCATCTAATAGTACGACGGCGGGACGGTTGACTAAAGCCCTTGCCAAAGCGACTCGCTGCTGTTGACCACCAGAAAGTTGATTGGGAAAACGCGATCGCAAACTCTCCATTTTCACTAGTTTTAAAGCTTCTTGGACTCTAGCTTCAAGTTGCGATTTGCGTATTTTTTTTAACCTCAGTCCAAAGGCGATGTTATCCCAGACATTCAGGTGGTTAAATAAAGCGTAACTTTGGAATACAGTATTGACGGGTCGGCGGTAAGGCGGCACATTAGTCATAGACTGACCCTGAATCAACACCTTGCCAGCATCAGCGATTTCAAACCCAGCAATTAAGCGCAGTGTTGTTGTTTTACCACACCCGGAGGGGCCTAAAATACTAAAAAATTCTCCCTGTCTGACATCCAAATCTATTCCATTAACTGCTGGTTCTTGGTTAAAAAACTTGAACACATTACGCAGTTCAACATCAAGTGGCTGAAAAGTTGTTATCCCCCTTTGATTCTCCATGAAAATTTGAGCCATAATCCTCTGTAGAATGCCGTGATATTACGTGATTGTCAGTAGTCTATTGGACAGACTAAATTTGACACTTTGGTTTATTGTATCCGCCAAAAACAATTGTTCAAGAATATACTAGACTGATTCTTTCGTACCAAGTACTGGGCATGAGTATATGTAGGGTGTGTTACGGCTTCCGTAACGCACCAAAATCTTCGGATGGTG
>NZ_JAYGHD010000408.1:0-11331 GCF_034932245.1 Nostoc sp. UHCC 0251 | reverse complement strand
CCCCATGCCCAATGCCCAATGCCCAATGCCCAATGCCCAATGCCCCATGCCCAATTACTAATGACAAATGACCAATTACTAATGACAAATGACCAATGACTAATGACAAAACCAATAGAAGTCCGCAATCCCCGAACTGGCAAATTTGACTACGTAATTATCCCGCCGCCCCCAAGGCTGCTGGCACAGCAATGTAAGCGTACCCGCAGAGCGCAAATTCGTTGGCAGCAACTGGGTTTAGAGGGGAGAATTGAAGCCTTACAGCAGTGGAAGGAAGCGATATTATCTGGGCGCGATCGCCTCACAGAAGCTTTGGTAAATGATACAGGAAGATTATCAACCTCAGTATTAGAAATAGACTCCTTCCTCTCTAGCATCGATCGCTGGTGTAAGTTAGCGCCGGACTTGCTGCAAGACTCTGCAAAAAATACAGCAATTCCATTTATCGCATTGCAACAAACATCCGTTCCTTATCCCCTAGTTGGGATAATTAGCCCGTGGAATTTTCCACTGTTGCTGTCTACCATTGATACCATTCCGGCATTACTGGCGGGTTGTGGTGTCATCGTTAAACCCAGTGAAATTGCTCCCCGCTTCGTAGCACCACTGAAAACAGCACTCACCGCCGTTCCTGAATTGCGCGATGTATTAACTTTTGTTGAAGGAGCAGGTGAAACAGGATCTGCTTTGATTGAGAATGTAGATTTGGTCTGCTTTACAGGTAGTGTAGCAACAGGGCGAAAAGTAGCAGAAGCGGCTGCGAAACGGTTTATTCCAGCTTTTTTGGAATTAGGAGGAAAAGATCCTGCGATCGTTTTAGAATCAGCCAATTTAGAATTAGCAACCTCAGCAATCTTATGGGGTTCTGTCGTCAACACCGGACAGTCGTGCTTATCAATTGAGCGAATTTACGTTGCTGAATCCATATTTGACAAGTTTTACCATCAACTAGTAGCTAAGGCCCATCGCCTTCAACTAGCCTACCCCACAGTCGAAAGTGGAGAAATTGGCCCCATCATTGCTGAAAGACAAGCAGCAATTATTAGCGACCATCTCCTAGATGCAGTGGAAAAGGGAGCAGTAATTCACTGCGGCGGTGTAATTGAAGACTTAGGTGGGGGTTGGTGGTGTCGTCCGACAGTTCTCACCCAGGTTAATCATTCCATGAAAGTGATGACCGAAGAGACTTTTGGCCCCATTATGCCAATAATGCCTTTTTCTACAGTAGAGGAAGCAGTGTCTTTAGCGAATGACTCAATTTATGGATTGAGTGCTGCTGTCTTTGCCTCAGAAGTCGAAGCCTTAGACATTGCCCAGCAGATAGATGCGGGTGGTATTAGTATCAACGATGCTGCACTCACCGCCATCATGCACGAGGGAGAGAAAAACGCCTTCAAATTCTCCGGTATGGGAGGGTCACGCATGGGTGCGGCAGCCCTAAAACGGTTCATGCGAAAAAAAGCTATTTTGATCAAAACTAACGCTACTAATGACCCTTGGTGGTTTGAGACTGGGGAGTGACCAATGGCGTAGCTTGCCGCCGTACTCCTTTGGAAAAGCAAGCTATGCAAAGCGTCTCCAAGAGTTGGCATCGCATTCTCATTTTGTTCAAAATATTTGTTTTACCAGAGGCGATCGCTTCTGCCACAGTTTCGTCTACGATAACCAAAGCACCTGGAAGAATTTTAATAGTTTTGGTTCAGAACACAAGTTCATTCGTTCAAAACACAAGTCCATTTGTTCAGAACACAAGTCCATTCGTTCAGAACACAAGTTCATTCGTTCAGAACACAAGTTCATTCGTTCAGAATACAAGCCCATTCGTTCAGAACACAAGTTCATTCGTTCAGAATACAAGTCCATTTGTTCAGAATACAAGTCCATTCATTGAAAACATAAGAGTTGCCTTTAAACTATTAAGAAAACCTATAGGTCGATTTCTACAATAGCGTTACACTCGATAACGGACTAAGCCTTTATGTAGATCCTGTAGCGCCTGATGAACCTAGCCGATATCCTCAAAGACTCAAATTACAAACTGTCGCAGTTTACTGCGGCGGAAATTGAGCAGTTAGAGCAGAGCATTACTCTAAAAGCAACCAAAAGTGGCGAAGTGCCTTATATCGTTTGTTTGGTGCGTCAAAAGGCAATTAAGTTGACACCAGAGGAAGCAATTCGGCAGCTATATTTACAGGTTTTAAATCAACGCCTGCACTATCCTCTCAGTCGCATTGAAGTCGAGTATGGGGTGAACTTCGGGCGCGAGGTGAAACGGGCAGACATTGTGGTAATGGACAAAGATCGTCCAAACACGGTGTATATGCTGGTGGAGCTAAAGAAGCCGAAGCTCAAAGACGGTAAGGATCAGTTGCGATCGTATTGTAATGCCACGGGTGCGCCGATCGCAATTTGGACAAATGGCGATCAAATCTCCTACTACCAGCGCAAAGATCCCAATTATTTTGAAGATATCCCCGGTTTGCCCAATGCTAATCAAACCCTGGCAGATATTCTTCAGATCAAGTTTACGCTGGAAGACTTGATTGCCAATGACAAGTTGATCAAGGAGAATAAATCTCTCAAAACTCTGATCGAAGAAATGGAAGATGAGGTGCTGGCGAATGCTGGGGTTGATGTATTTGAAGAACTGTTTAAGCTGATTTTTACGAAGCTTTATGATGAGTGGTATTCTGGGCAGGGCAACCGCCGTAAAACCCGTTCTCTAGAGTTTCGCAATACGGGACAAACAGAAGCGGCACTCAAAACCAAGATTCAGGATTTATTCGACAAAGCTAAACAAAAGTGGCAGGGTGTGTTTAGTGAAGGAGCCAAGATTAGCCTCACGCCTTCGCACTTGTCGGTTTGTGTGTCGTCCTTGGAGAATGTAAAACTGTTTAACTCCAATCTGGATGTAATCGATGAAGCATTTGAGTATTTGATCAACCAGAGCAGTAAAGGAGATAAAGGGCAATATTTCACGCCGCGCTATGTGATTGATATGTGCGTGAAGATGCTCAATCCGCAAGAGTATGAGTACATGATCGATACGGCGGCGGGTTCATCGGGGTTTCCGGTGCATACGATGTTTCATGTCTGGAAGCAGATTAT
This sequence comes from Nostoc sp. UHCC 0251, assembly GCF_034932245.1. Classification (NCBI taxonomy): domain Bacteria; kingdom Bacillati; phylum Cyanobacteriota; class Cyanophyceae; order Nostocales; family Nostocaceae; genus Nostoc; species Nostoc sp. UHCC 0251. The sequence continues at coordinate 8,223 of NZ_JAYGHD010000408.1, read as the reverse complement.
GCGCGATCAAGGACGGGAAGCCAGTCATATGTTTACGGCTGAACCAAAGCCGCCAGAGTGCGATGAGTATGTCAAGGAAAAGGTATTTTCGATTGATTTTGATGAAAAGGCGGTGCGGGTGGCGCGAACGCTAAACCTGATTGCAGGGGACGGTGAACAAAATGTGTTGCATCTGAATACGCTGGATTATGAATTGTGGGATGAAATTACTAAAGAGGAAGACTGGGATGATACCTACAATCGGGCGTTCTCTCGTTTGAAGAAACTCCGCACCGATAAAAGCAGCTACCAACGGTTTCAGTTTGATGTGTTGATGGCGAATCCGCCCTTTGCCGGAGATATCAAAGAACCGCGCATGATTGCCCGCTATGATTTGGCAAAGAAGCCGGATGGTAAGTGGCAAACCAAGGTAGGGCGGGATATTTTGTTTATTGAGCGCAATTTGGACTTTTTGAAACCGGGGGGTAGAATGGCGATCGTGTTGCCCCAAGGACGGTTTAACAATTCATCGGATAAGAATATTCGAGATTTCATTGCCGAACGCTGCCGGATTTTGGCGGTGGTGGGGCTGCATGGCAATACGTTTAAGCCGCACACGGGTACGAAAACTTCGGTGCTGTTTGTGCAGAAGTGGAATGATAACCCGAAGGTGGGCGCACTCTGCCCTCGACAGGATGACTACAACATCTTTTTTGCGACAATGCGGAAATCGGGGAAGGATAATTCTGGGGATAAAATCTGGCGCAAAATCTCATCGTCTACTTCACCACCTGATGACGAACTGAGCGAATTGATGCCGCCTTCTCCGATGCAGCGAGTAGTGGGGGTGGAGGGCGATTTTTTGCAAGATGTTCACGGTCATTTAGTGGTGGATCATGATTTGTATAACCACGAAGGACTGACGGAAGACGGTATTGCGGAAGCGTTTATTGAGTTTGCCAAAAAGGAGAAGCTCAGTTTTTTTGAATCCAGCCCATCTGTTGCGCCGTTTGATGCTGTGAGGTATCAACAGTTAATGGATGGGCTTGAAGCCGTTGAGGTTGCCTTTCTTAAAGTCCAAGAAAATAATGATGCGTTGCGACTCGATAGTGATTTCTTTAAGAAAAGCTATTTAGCTAGTGAAGCTATTGTCAAGCAAAAAGATTATTGCTTACTTGGGAATCAAATACAAAGCGTCAAAAGTTTTGGTGCATACTCCCTTTGCAATCATATTGAATATTTAGAAGAAGGTATTCCTTTTCTTAGATGTGTGAACATTAAAAATTCCCAAGTCGATTTCTCTGATGTTATTTATATTGATGCAAAATCTCATGAATTACTATGGAAGTCTGAGGTAAAGCCAAGAACAGTTTTGTTAACAATGTCTGGCAGCGCAGGAAATGTTGCAATTGCTCATGAAAGTTGGATCTATCCAATTAACTCTAATCAGGACATCGCCAAGATTGATTGCTTTGAGGGAATTAACCCTTATTATCTCTATGGGTTTTTGATAACTGATTATGGATTTAATCAAATACAGAGACAATTGGTAGGTAGTGTTCAACAACATATATTTTTATGGCAAATCGAAAAATTATTTATCCCAAGCCTCGATTCTAATTTTCAAGAATTCATCGAGAAAGTAATTAAATTCGCAAATACAACTTCTGAGCAATCAAAGTTGTTTTATCAACAAGCTGAGGATTTGCTGTTGTCGGAGCTTGGCTTGAAGGACTGGCAACCCACTGAAGAAACCATTGCCGTCAAGAGTTTTGCTGAGTCGTTCCTGTCCTGCGATCGCCTCGACGCTGAGTATTACCAGCCAAAATTTGACCAATTAATTGAACGACTTGAAGAAAAGGTTAAACTAACGCCTCTCAGTAATTTACTCACCCTTAATCAACGAGGAAAACAACCTCAATATATTGAAGACGAAGACGAGTATAAGTTAGGTTTACCTGTTGTTAATTCCAGGCATGTTCGAGAAGGCGAAGTAATCCTAACAGACAATCGCTATGCTTATCTGCCAGAAAATGATAATCCGCTTACAATTCAAACTGATGATGTTCTAATCAACGGTACAGGTATCGGCACAATTGGACGCTGTGCGCCTTATCTCTACGAACAAGAAGCTTTGCCAGATAACCACGTCACTATTCTTAGAACTGATTTACTTGATCCGGTTTATCTGTCGATTTACCTCAATAGCATTGTTGGAAAGCTATTTGTTGAAAAGCATTTCAAAGGTTCATCAGGGCAAATTGAGCTATACCCTAACGAAATTGCTCAATTTCAAGTTTGGGATGCGCCAGATTCCGTTCAGCAGAAAATCAGAAGCAAAGTTGAAGCCTCTCATCAAAAGCGGGAGCAATCCAAGCAACTGCTAGAAATTGCTAAAACAGGAGTAGAAAGAGCGATCGAAACCGATGAAGCGGCAGCAACAACTTGGATCAATCAGCAGCTTGAAGCGCTAGGAATCAATCTATCAAACTTAAACTAACCTAATAGAGGCACAATGTCTGAAATTACTATAAACCCAGATCAACTTAAGGAAATCTTGAAAAGCGCGATTATTGAATTAATTCGTGACAATCGAAAAGAAGTTTCTGAATTTCTGGCAGAAATTATTGAAGACGTGGCAATGGAACAAGCGATCGCTGAAGGTGAAACAACTGAACTGGTTAGCCGTGAGTCCATCTTTCAACTTTTGGAGCCGAAAGCGTGAAAGTCGAGTTTAGGAACATCTTGGAGTAGCAATGAAAGCAGTTAAAGTCATGGCAACGATTAATGAGCAAGGACAACTAACTTTAGATCATCCTCTCATAACAGATAAAAACAGTCGCGTAGAAGTTATTATTCTAATTCCAGAAGAGGAAGTTCTGAACGATCAATCTCAAGCAGAAGTCTTAGCAGATTTCCGGCAAGCTTGGCACGAAGCCATGACTGGGCAAACTATCCCGGTGGCTCAACTTTGGGAAGGGCTTGAAAATGACTTAATAGCCTTTCATTCAAGGTGAGTTGGTCGTTTATCGGGTTAAAATGTAAAGACAATAATTGATAATCGTGTCTACTTTAACTTATACCCATATTTATGCAAATTACCCTTAACCTCGATGAATCTCTTCTTAACGAAGCCTTGCAACTCACCAACTTCACTACTCAAGAAGAACTAGTGAATTTTGCTCTGCAAGAACTTGTGCGTTCACGAAGTGACTCTTCTGGAACATCACACCGCAAGAAAAACCTTTTCGACCTCGCTGGACAAATTCAGTTTGTCCCAGACTTTGACCACAAAGCTCTGCGCGAGACTCGTCATGCTGCTGATTGATACATCAGTTTGGATAGTCGTCTTCCGCGTAGGCGCAGCCCGCCGCAGGCATCGCAACGGTCAAGTTCGCCAGCAGCTTGAAACCCTGATTGCTAATAGAGAAGTTTTACTCACCCGATTCACTCAGCTTGAATTGCTTCAAGGTAGCCTGAACGAGCAAGAATGGACTCTCCTCTCAACCTACCTGGAAACACAAAATTATATTGAACCCTCGCTTCATTCTTGGCAAGCGGCTGCCCGTATTTACTATGACTTGCGCCGCCAAGGGCTTACCGTTCGCAGCCCAATTGATTGCTGCATTGCTCAAACGGCTCTAGAGAATAATTTGCTTTTGATTCACAACGATCGCGACTTTGAAACCATTGCCCAAGTAAGATCGCTCCAACACCTTCGCTTTCAAGCTTAAGTGCGATCGTCGATCCCCCGAAAACCCTCAAAATAAAGGTACAAAGTTTAGCTATTCAAAGTAAAGTGATGCAAGCCAAACTCCAAGAGCAACTTTCCCCCCATGATGCCGAAGTTATTTTAGGATGCTTACCTGAACGAATTCGCGCCGCTCTAATTGCTCGTGCTACTGAAATTGAATATCCAATCGAAGCTGTTATTGAGATGGCGTTCACGTAGTGTCTCTGAAAGAGAATCGCAAGTTTTCTCGATACAGAGGCGTTGGGTTTTGCAGATTGTAAGCCAGGGCGTGGACAATAAAAGTGTAAACTGGCGATCGCTGGCGGTGGGACTGACGAAAGATATTGGTGTGGATACAGAATAACATTATAAGCCGGCAAGAAACGCGTAGGCGTAGCCCGTCGCAGGCATCGCTTGGAAGAAAAACGCAATTCGTTATGCTTTGCGTCAAGTTATGCCAGCGATGATTAAAGCCATCTTTGACAACCTTTCCCGCTCCCCACTCATAATATGCGAACATAATTAAGTTGTAGCTAACTACCTGCACAGAGATTTAAAATGGATACCATTGCAATCCCTGTTCTAAATCGCCCAGTCGATGCCACAGTAGAGATTCCTATTTCTAAAAGTATTACCAATCGGGCATTACTCGTCGCGTTCTTAGCGCCAGGTGACTCGATTTTAGACAATGCGTTATTTAGTGAAGACTGGCATTTGCTGTCACTGGCTTAAAGGTTCCAGGCATTGTAATAAAAGACCCTGGTTGGTTGTACAGCGAAAACTTTTCCCGATTACTTTACTCGATTTTTCCAAATGTTAGAACAATAAAAGGTGAATTGCAATGTCAAATATTCGAGAAGGAATGCCAGTGCTTGCCCGTCATGAAGGAGATTGGGTAGGAACTTATACAGTAATTGATACAGCCGGAAAAATCCTTGACAGCTACGAGTCTCACTTAACTTGTCAATTTCCAGAAAATGGCCCTCATCCCTACTACCAAATCAATCGCTATAAATGGTCTGATGGTAAACAAGAGGAGTATGAATTTCCAGGAATCTATAAAGATAATAAACTTTGGTTTGACACCGATCGCATAGACGGAAAAGCCTGGGAAGCCGATGATTCAATTGTCATTTTGTGGTTTAGTTATAAGACAAACCCAGAAATGAGCTTATATGAAATGATTTACATTAGTCCTGACAATAACAATCGTGCCCGCACTTGGCATTGGTTTAAAAACAACAAAATTTTTCAACGCACCCTAATTCAAGAAGAACGGGTAAGATAGTAATTTCTTCGCTCAGAGATAATCACTCATTATTCTCTAGTCCGCGCAGGCGGACTTTGTTTGTGTAGCCACGATTTCCAGTCGTTAGGCTTTCATCTCAAATTTCAACTTAGTAAGGTACACGCATGGCAAAAGGTGACAAAATAAACTTTTCTACTCCTAGTGGTTTCCCTGAATTTCTGCCTAGTGAAAAGCGTCTAGAATTATATTTGCTAGATATCATCCGTAGAGTTTTTGAAAGCTATGGATTTACGCCCATTGAAACACCTGCTGTAGAACGTTTAGAAGTACTGCAAGCTAAAGGAAATCAAGGCGACAATATTATCTATGGCATTGACCCCATCCTGCCACCAAATCGCCAAGCCGAGAGAGATAAATCAGGCGAAACTGGTTCGGAAGCAAGAGCTTTAAAGTTTGATCAAACAGTTCCATTAGCAGCGTATATTGCTCGTCACCTGAATGATTTAACCTTTCCCTTTGCCCGTTACCAAATGGATATGGTTTTTCGGGGTGAACGAGCAAAAGATGGGCGTTTTCGTCAGTTCCGCCAGTGCGATATTGATGTAGTTGCTCGTCGTGAACTCAGCTTGCTCTATGATGCTCAGATGCCTGCAATTATCACTGAGATATTTGAAGCAATTAATATTGGTGATTTTTTGATTCGCATCAATAATCGTAAAGTTCTGACAGGCTTTTTTAAGTCAGTAGGAATTACCGAAGATAAAATTAAATCGTGTATTAGTATTGTTGATAATCTAGAAAAAATTGGTGAAAGTAAAGTAAAACAAGAGTTAGAGAAAGAGGGAGTTTCAGGAGAACAAACTCAAAAAATTATTGATTTTATTAAAATAGATGGTTCCGTTGATGAAGTATTAGATAAACTCAAGCACCTCGCAGAAAATCTGTCAGAAACAGAGCAATTGAGCCTGGGAATTACCGAATTACAAACGGTAATTGCAGGCGTGCGTAATCTCGGAGTTGCCGAAAATCGTTTCTGTATTGATTTATCCATTGCTCGTGGTCTTGATTACTATACCGGCACAGTTTACGAAACAACCTTATTAGGACATGAAGCTTTAGGTAGTATCTGTTCTGGTGGAAGATACGAAGAATTAGTTGGGGTATTTTTGGGTGAAAAAATGCCTGGGGTAGGCATTTCTATTGGCTTAACTCGCTTAATTAGTCGCTTATTAAAAGCTGGTATTCTTAGTACCTTAGCTGCTACACCAGCCCAGGTGATGGTAGTGAATATGCAAGAAGATTTAATGCCAACTTATTTAAAGGTTTCGCAACATCTGCGTCAAGCTGGAATTAATGTCATCACTAACTTTGATAAGCGCCCCTTGGGTAAACAATTTCAGCTAGCAGATAAACAAGGAATTCAATTTTGTGTAATTATTGGTTCCGAGGAAGCAGCAGCGCAAAAGTCTTCGCTGAAAGATTTGAAGACAGGTGAGCAAGTAGAAGTGCTACTAGTAGATTTGGCTGAGGAAGTTAAAAGAAGGCTGGGCTAATAAACTACGAATAGGAAACCTGGATTGAGTTTCACTTTAATCAAGCAAAAATATATGACAATTCTCAACGCTCGTAATTTAACCTTAGAAGAAGTTCATCGTCTGTTTGGCTTTCAAAAACATTACAATGACTCATTTTCTAACTACTTATCTCTGGAACCTCTCACGGAAGTAGAACAGCAGGAACTCAAACAAATTCAGCATGACTTTGATAGATACCTGACAGCAGGTAAAGTTTCTGAAGGTCAGGTAAAGTTTCTTGCTGTTGCCCCTTTACTAAGATTAGCTGGTTTTTATCGCTATCCTATCGAGATTGTTTTAGAGGAGAATATTGCTGATATTGAAGTTGAAGATGAAGATATCAGAATCAAAGGAAGGTTTGATGTTTTAGCTATTAGTAAAGCTAAACACACAAAATTTCAAAGATATTTTTGGGTACTATTAATTGAATCTAAAAATAGTCAAATTGATATTTCAACAGGTTTACCTCAGCTACTCACATACTCTTATAAAAATTTAGATAATCAAAAATCAGTTTGGGGATTAACGACTAATGGTAGAAGTTACCAGTTTGTGTATATCGAACAAGGAAATCCCCCGATTTATTATCTGTTGCCAGAATTAAATTTAATGGAAAGAGAACGTTCAAGTCAGTTGCTACAAGTTTTAAAAGCAATTTGTCAGCTTTGAAAGCATTGATGCTGAAGTTGAGTAAATTAACGATGAAATCAACCAGACATAAAGCACTCAACAGGAAAGTTTGGCCCAAGTATTAAGGCAATATACAAGCCAAGGCAACAATTTATGAGTCAAGTCATACCCAAACTAGTAAGCTTTGAAGATTTTGCAGCGTGGCGGCCCGAAGGCGGAAGATACGAATTACACGATGGCGTGATTATTGAAATGCCTCAACCAACTGGTGATCATGAAGATGTTGTTGGTTTTATAGCTAGAAAACTAACAGTAGAATTTGACCGATTAAATTTACCTTATACAATCCCCAAAACTGCGCTGATAAAACCTTTTAATTCGGTATCAGCCTACTCTCCAGATGTGTTGATATTAAATCGTCTTAATTTAGTCAATGAGCCGCTATGGAAAAAAGAATCAACTGTATCTTATGCGGCATCAATTCCCTTGGTAGTTGAGGTAGTTAGTACTAATTGGGATGATGATTACTACACAAAACAAGGTAAGTATGAGGGTATTGGAATTCCTGAATACTGGGTTGCAGATTATCTCGGTTTAGGCGCTAAAAAGTTCACTGGCAATCCTAAACAGCCTACTATGTCTATTTATCAATTAATCGATGGTGAATACCAAGTTACTCAATTTAGAGGTACTGATTCCATTGTCTCGCCTACTTTCCCAGAATTGAATTTAACCGCCGAACAAATTTTTCAAGCTGGAGGTTTCCCAAGTAGTTAAAATTATCGAGAGAGCTTCTTACAACTTGACTAATTATGAATTACGAATTACGAATTAGTATGAGGCTACCTTGGGATGAATGGGAAGCAAGCAGCCATGAAATAGAAAAAGTAGCAAGCAAATTTATCTTTGCTAATTGCTATGACAGCCAAAAAGCTTGCATTGTACTACAAGCACAACAAGAAAACGTTTTTTTGCCACAGCGTTTTTTTGCCACAGTGCCAGGGGGAGCAACGCGATTTGGTGAGATCGGGCAAAAAAGCTGCGATCGCTAAAAACTA
>NZ_JAYGHD010000407.1:0-11502 GCF_034932245.1 Nostoc sp. UHCC 0251 | reverse complement strand
GGGGAGGCAGGGGAGGCAGGGGGAGCAGGGGAGCAGGGGAGGCAGGGGGGCAGGGGAGGCAGGGGGAGATGAGGGAAATTTCAGCTTTCGAGGTTCGTTTAAAGGCTCAACTGCCGAGTTGAAAGGCTCAACTTCCGAGTTTAAAGGCTCAACTGCCGAGTTTAGAGGTGGTATATATAGCAAAAACAGCCAACTTAAAGTTGTTCAACAATCATCAGTCAACAGTCAACAATCAACAAAAAATATTATGAATTGGGAAATTGTTCTTGCTAGTTTTGCAAGCTCTTTAATTGAATTAGTCGAAATTCTCGGTATAGTCATCGTTGTCGGTAGGTTGGCAGGTTGGCGTAATGCCTTGGTAGGTTCGGGTGCTGGTATTGGCTTGACTTTACTGCTATCTCTGGTGTTAGGAAAAAGTTTGACGCTGATCCCTGTAGATATTCTCAGGATTGTGGCGGGAGTTTTACTACTACTTTTTGGGCAAAAGTGGACGCGTTCTATAGTTAGGTATTATGCCGGTCTTCCCAAAAAGCGTAAAGGTGGCGGGGAAGATAGCCTGGAAGAGCAACTAGCAAAAGATGAGAATCAATCTGGTTGGAACTGGTTTGCTGTTGTCACCACCTTTAAAGGTGCGTTGTTGGATAGTGTAGAAGTAGCGATCGCAGTTGTAACTTTGGGTGCTGCCGAAGGTGAATGGCTAGAAGCAATTAGCGGCGCTGGTTTTGCGGCATTTGGTTTAGTTGTGTTTGCCTTCTTATTTAGAGCGCCACTCCAGCAAGTACCTGTCAAACCGATGAAATTTGTGGCGGCAATGCTGCTGATGGGATTTGGTGTTTATTGGCTGGGTGCAGGATTGGGTACGGAATGGCCTGGTGGCCACTGGGCAATTATTTGGTTGCCTTTAACTTGGGGTGTGGGTATGGCGATCGCCTCGGCAATTTGGCGCTGGCAAGTTAGTTTACAAAAACCAGAAGAAGCGATCGGTTAAGTGAACACTAAATTTTTAATATTTCGTCAATAGCAATTATTCTCAAAGTAACCTCACCTTAGCCTGCTCTTAACTAGTAAATAGGAATATTGGCTGCGTAACCAAATACATTTTGATGTGTGAGAACAGCAAATGTTCAATTTCAAGCGTAAGCGATATCTCCTACTTAGCCTGCTGGTTGCAGTGGTGATCGTAGTAAGCAGTATACAAATAGTTACAGCCCAACTTGCTACTAGCCGTGTTGGTGATCTACCTAAAGGTGGAGCATTGCTACCCACAGGTCAGGTGATTACACCCGCAGCTGCCCCAGGTTCTACTTTTGCGCCTCTCGCTACTGGTTTGCGTCCCGATAATAATGCTGATGCGGCTGAAGCTGTCACAACCACTCTCAGCCCCGATGGTAAAACTCTCCTGGTACTAACCAGTGGCTATAACCAGAACTTCAAAGATCAAAATACTGGTGCTGATCTCACCTATCCTGTTTTAGACCCATTAACTGGTAAACCCAGTGGTACAACAACCCGTAAAGCCGAATGGGTGTTTGTCTTTGATGTCAGCAGTGGAAAGTTAGTTAAACGCCAACAAATTAATATTCCCAATACCTACAATGGTTTGGCGTGGGCAAAAGATGGCTCACGCTTTTATGTATCCGGTGGTATTGACGATCGCGTTTATGTTTATGCCTCTAATGGTAATAAATACGTAACCGATGCACCGTTTATTCTCTTAGGTCACAACTCTAACCAAACTGCCCCCTTCCCAGCCTACGATGGTGGCCTGTTGAAAGGTACACCCGCTAGTGCTGCCGCTACAGGTGCAGTTGTCGCAGGTCTGGATGTCAGCCAAGATGGCAATACATTGGTAGCTGCTAATTTTGAGAATGACTCCATCTCAGTTGTTGATGCTGCTAACCGTCAGGTACTCAAAGAAATAAAGTTTTTTAGACCAGGCGATAAGATAGCAACTGGGGAATTTCCCTTTGATGTTGCCCTCAAGAGTACAAATAATGGTGTAGGCGACAAAGTTTTCGTAAGTAGTCAGCGCGATAACGAAGTAGTAGCTGTTACTATTGCTTCTAGGAAAATTACCCGCATCCCTGTAGGTAGTCAACCCAACAAGATCCTACTTTCTGCTGACCAAAATAAACTATATGTAGCTAACGGTAATAGTGACTCAATTTCAGTCATCGATACCAATAGCGATCGCGTTGTTCAGACTATATCTCTGTCTCGACCCAACGATAGATACAAAGGAGCAAATCCAACCTCTGTGGCTCTCAGCCCAGACCAACGTACACTTTACGCTACCTTAGGTGGTGAAAATGCTGTTGCTGTTGTGGATTTGGGTTCTGGTCGGTTAAGTGGACGCATTCCCACTGGCTGGTATCCTAATTCTGTTAGTGTCAGCAAAGATGGTAAAAAGCTGTTTGTTGTCAACGCCAAGAGCAATTCTGGCCCCAACCCTTCCCAAAGCCGCACCACACCCGCAGGACTTGCTCGCAACACTACCTTTAGAAATGAGTACAACTGGGCTTTAGAAAAAGCTGGCATTGCAGTTATTCCAGTTCCTCAAGGTGGAACTTTAGCTTCACTGTCACAGCAGGTAGATAGAAACAACGGTTTTGATAATCGCCGTCCCGACCGGACAATGAGGTTTTTGCAAGATAAGATTAAGCACGTTATTTATGTGCTGAAAGAAAACCGCACCTATGACCAAGTTCTGGGTGATTTACCTGTTGGTAATGGCGACCCTGCATTAACTTTATTCCCAGAACCCATTTCACCCAACCATCACAAGCTAGCTCTAGATTTTGTCACCTTTGATAACTTTTACGATTCTGGTGAATCTAGTGGTGTGGGTTGGAACTGGTCTACCTACGGACGAACTACTGATTACACAGAAAAAACCCAATCAGTACTCTACGGTAATGCTGGATTTAACGGTTTGACCTACGATTACGAAGGTGTTAATCGTAACATCAATGTTGCTTTACCACAAACCAACTCTAATGCTTCCCAATTCAATACACGGGTGACAGGAGTTTTAGATGGCTCCGGTAAATCTGCGATTCTACCTGGAAATCAGGATGTCAATGCTCCCGCAGGCGATGGTGAACTATCACCAAATGCTGTCGGTGGTTATCTTTGGGATGCCGCTTTGCGTGCTGGTAAGACTGTACGTAATTACGGTTTCTACGTTGATGGTAACTACAGCACTAGTCAAGCAGACCCCACAAAACCCGATCCCAGCAACCCACTTTACATTCCCATTTCCCCAACTCCTGCGGCTGATAACATCCCCCAAGCTGTAGCAGCAAAAACTGTACTGTTGGATAAAACCGACATTTATTTCCGGGGATATGACCAGAAAGAACCAGATATCTATCTCTACAACGAATTTGCCCGTGATATTGATAGCTATCTGGCGAGAAATACACTGCCTAACTTGACAATGGTACGTCTACCTCACGACCACTTTGGCGATTTTGCCAATGCTGTGGCTGGGGTGGATACTGTTCCACTGCAAATGGCTGATAACGATTATGCTGTCGGCTTGTTGGTAGAGAAAATCTCCAAGTCTCCGGTGTGGAAAGAGACTGCGATCGTTATTTTAGAAGATGATTGCCAAAACGGCCCTGACCACGTAGACAGTCATCGCTCGGTAGCTTACATCATTTCGCCTTACACTAAGCGAAAAACACTGATCAGCACTAACTACAATACTGTTAGCGTGATCCGAACAATGGAAGACTTATTGGGAATCGGTTATTTGGGTATGAATGATGCCAATGCCAAGCCGATGTCAGATGCTTTTACTAGAGATCCTGACTTTACACCTTACACCGCAGTTGTACCCGGTAATTTGTGTACAACTGCTGTAGATCCCAACCTTGTGCCAGCTTGCAAAGATCCTAATGTCCAAAAGACGGCTGCTGTACCATCCTTGCATAACCAACAATGGTGGGCGCAAGCAACCAAAGACTTCTACTTTGAAGTAGAAGATAAGCTTGATGCAGAGGAATTTAACCGTGTGGTTTGGGCTGGTATTAAAGGCGATAATGTGGCTTATCCCACAGAGCGCAGTCATGCTGACCTCCGTCAAAATCGCGCTCAACTACTCTCAAACCAAGCAAAATCCTAGTTAATATAAGCACTAAAATGCTTACTACAAACTTACTACCTTAATACTTAATTAGTATTAAGGTACTTGTTACAGAACCCCGGTTTTTGAAAAACCGGGGTTCTAAATTTGAGGTTTTGCATCTATTGATTTATTTTAAAATATTGTTATTATTGGCAAATAATAATGCTAAAAAAAAGTTCCATATTATTGGGAACTAGTTAGTGGAAATATTATAATTTCTTGTTAGATTTTATGCAGCTTTTTTAGCTGATTTAGCTTTTCGTGAAGTTAGCCAGGCAATGCTGCAAACAGTTAAAGTCCCAACTAAAGTTGCAGGTTCAGGAATAGGAGTATAGGAAACTGCATCATTGAAGGTTTGATTGCTAACTATAAAATCATATCCAGCAATTTCATAACTGCTTGCCGGCTCAGTTTTATTGTTAAATAAATAAGACAATCCAATAGATGAGTTACCTGCAACAGTTGGAAAAACAACAGGCCCTAATGTTGGATAATCAATATCATCCTCTTGAGTGTAAATAGTCTGGGGATCATTATTCAATGTGAAATTTAGTAATTGAACTGGCGCTGTAGGAATAGGGTCATTACTAAAAGTTGAGTTATCGAAGCTAAAAGAACCAGTGCCACTGAGTATAGAACTGTTCACAGTGAAATTATATTTCATTGTTGCAGCATGTGCGGTTTGTTGATTTACAGCAGTAAAACTCAGTGCAAAACTGGTGGCAACTAGTGTTAATTTGGAAACTAATTTCATATTAATTTACCTCAACATGTATTTTGGCAATCGGTCTATCTGATCAGCGAAGACTGCTAATTAACTTTTTAATACTTGCAGTCAGCTAAATTTACAATTATGAGGTTAAGTAGAATTTAATTGTAGGTAAAAAACACCTAAGATTTACATATTTGTCAATAAATTTAGTTTTTATAATCCTTTTTAATTACTCTAGGCAAAGTAAAATTCTGAAAAAATAGCTGGAATGTATAGTGTTTCCTAGTTTACTAAGGGACTTCCAAATAAAAAAATATACAACTATTTATTGTGGGGTGGGCGACACGATAGCCCATAGTCAAAGGCGGGCAAGATGCCCACCCCACAAGATTGGATAATTTATTTCTTGGAAGTCCCTAAGGTACAGTAGCAACAGTCAGTAAACCAGTTTTGCGTACAGATGTGCGCCTCTACGATAGGATATTTTGTAGCTGGAAGTCCCCTAGTGGAATTAACGCAAATCTACATATTGACCTAAATCCTTATCCCTGAGAACTTGTCCCATTTTCTGATACTCCCGACGCAGCGCTCTAATTAAATGTACCATCTCAATTACTCCCCCATCATCTGCTGCTAAAAAAGCTGCTGTCAGCGCAATATAACGAATATTAGCCCCCGTAATCTCAAAATTTTGTGCCAATAATTCTAAATCCAGATTGGGGCTACAAGGGGCATTTTTTGGGAAAATTCTTTGCCAAATTAGGTGACGATTCTTTGTATCTGGTAAGGTAAACTCGATAATAAATCGGAGTCGCCGCTCAAAAGCTACGTCTATATTGTTACGGAGATTTGTAGTTAGAATTGCAATACCTTCATACTCTTCCATTTTTTGTAACAGATAACCTACTTCGATATTTGCGTAGCGATCGCGGGCATCTTGCACTTCAGAACGTTTGCCAAACAAAGCATCGGCTTCATCGAAAAAAAGGATGGCATTAGAATTGGTTGCAGCAGTAAAAATTCGATTAAGGTTTTTCTCTGTTTCGCCGATATATTTACTAACTATTTGAGACAAATCAATTTTGTAAAGGTCTAGTTGCAGTTGATGGGCAATTACCTCTGCTGCCATAGTTTTACCTGTACCGGAAGAACCAGAAAACAGAACATTTAGACCTTTTCCTAAAGATAATTTATCTGCAAAGCCCCATTTTTTATGTACTAAATTTCGGTATTCTGCTTCTTTGCATATATCTTGTAGTTGTGTTATTTGGTTGGGGTGCAATACAATATCATCCCAAGTATATTTCGGTTCAATTTTACGGGCGAGGGTAACTAAATCATGACCTGATTGAGCGCGAGCTGCACTACATAAGTTTAAAAATGATGGTGGTGATTTTTCTTTAGTTGAGTCCATTTGTTGCCAACGGGCGGTATTATAGGCAGTGGCCACAGCATCGGCAATTTGGTCTGGAGTTAGAAGAAAGCGATCGCACAATATATCTAACTCTCGATCCTCAACATTTATCTGGGCTGCTTTGAGGTGAGTTTGCCAACATTCTCGGCGTTGAATAGGCTCAGGAACTGTAAAAGGAACTGTAATTAACCCGATTGCACCCGTCGCTGTAGGTATCCAATTTTGCACTCCTGAGAGGATGGTAATACCTATATTTTTCTCTAGTTCTCTGAGAAACGATTGGTAAAGAACTTGATGATCTTGAAGGTAGAGAATATCGAAGTTATCTAGATACAGCAAACGATTAAAGAACCAGGCTTCTCGCCATAAAAGTTGCAGTTTTTCCTCAAAGTTGGCTTTATCCTCTACCATCTTTGCTAAATCGGCAACTAACAAGGGAACTTCCAAAGCTTTAGCAAGAATTTGGGCGGTACGGCGTTTACCCGTGCGATTGCTCCCTTGAAAATAGAGCAGTAGGGGTTGCTGTTTCTGCCAGTCTTCTATCAACAACGCTTCTAGTGCTGTCTGTACATCTGCCTTGAGATATAAAGTATCAACATATATGATTGGTTCTAGTAATTGACAACAAGAAGTGAGCCGGGAATCTAACCCCGGTTGATGCAATAGCAACCTCACCACTTGGGAGTCAAGTATTAGACGATGAGAAAGAAGCGTAGATTGCTGCTGATGAGATTCTGGACAGAGATGGAGAAGACGGTGGTTAATTAGGGGTGAGTTAGTAGTAAAATGCTTACGTCTTGATAGCTTTTCAGGAACGCTAGAACAGAGCAAATTTAAGACCATATCTACTGTAGGTCTTTTGTTGCTCATATCATCTTGAAGATAAGCATAAACCTTTTCATAGTGACGATCTAATTCTGGTGCTAGGGAAATAGCTAGTATATCTAAGTCAAAATCAGATAAGCTAAAAGTGTTTTGCAACCATGCTAGGAGGGAATCTGATCGAATTTGAATTGATGTTAGTTCTGATGCTATCTTGGTTTTTTGCAACCATGAAACTTCTATTTCTCCCTCTGCTTTTTCCTGAGAGATAGCTTCTTTGATAAGCCAATCTAATCGCATTAGGAGAGGTTGCAAGCCATTTAAATCGGCAGTAATTTCTACTCCTTGGAGGATGGGTTTGGCAAATATCTGCACTCCTACTGTTGTTGACTTCACCAGATATTCCTTGGGTGATATATGACAATGGAGCAGAGTTTGTAGGCGATTGCGCTTGAGTCTAGCAATTGCTTATTGAAATCGATACATCGTATCAAGCTATACACTCTATCTATTGATCGAACGAACCAGATCATATACTATCAGAATTATTCTTTCCCAATCGTCAATAGGATATTTCTTCGGATCATCAAGAGTGGCTAAAGCCTCAGATAATTCAGCTTGGCTTAACTTTGGCCCTGCAAATAGTTGGCTTTTTTGCCTATCATATCGAGCCTGTCTCTTTCTATAGTTTGGATCAAGATACTGAAGCTCACGATTTTCAACTACCACTCCGGTTTCTTTAGAGCCTGTCCTGCCGATATTTTCTGGACCTAACTCCTGACTATACTGATTTTTCATAGCATTTAGAAGATCATCAGAACCAGCGAGATTGCCCTGCAAAAGGGTATCTAGCCAATCTCCACATTTGATACCTGTTCCAGAAAGTACATCTTGAGTTAACTCTCTTTCTGTGGCTTTTAAGATTTCAAAAATTATATCTGCCCTTACGAATTCTTTTGCTGTTTCGCTCTTGACAGTGCTGGGTAGTGTATCCCTTAATTTGCCGAGATCGCTTTTATAAAAATACTCTCCTATCGTGTTTTTAGCTAATCCTATACGACTATTATCTTTTCCAACAATTAAATAATTACATATCAACGTTAAATATCCTTGTAACTGTGCTATTTCAGAATCAGTTGCTACATTTGGTTGCCAATTCAATGCTCTTATCACTTGATCTGCTGCTGCCACACCTGCTTTTAAAAATTTATGATCATTAACATTAGAATTTTTCTTAGTAGTCTGCTCAAATAATTTTGGAATTTGAGAAATTTTTATACCATAAGTTGACTGAAAATAGCCGAGAGTACTTTGTAATTGACCTGCACCAGGCATATCTGACCCAATCCAATAATTGCCATAGGCTCCATTATCTAGTTGTACCTTCCCTGTATTACTTTCTGTCTTTAGACGTTTTATATAATTCACAATAGCACTCGCTTTAAGCTTCATATCTGACCTAGTAAGAGTTTGTTCATCCCAAGCCTTTGTTACAACTTCTATAATACTTGCATGGCTAGGGAAAAGGGGTGCTAATCCTGATTGTTGCTCTTCATATTGAGCTAATTTATCTAATTCCATATTGTGATCAACATGAAGATCAAAAATATTTGAAGGGGAGGCAAAATTCCCTCCTCCTGGCCCACTACTTGCATCTGTCCAATACTGTCTTGACGCGCCTCCAAGAGGAGGATTATATGTATCCTCATAGGTCAAAAAGATAGGAATTTCGATTTCAAAACCAAATTTTCTCTGGATTTTACTTTTGTCAATTGATGATATTTCTAAACTATTTGACTCATTATTTTTTTGATGTTTTTGACACCTGGTTTGATCTCCATTCTGCTGTACCACGTGGGTCAATTCATGGGCAATCAACTCTTGTCCGCCTTTACTCCCCGGCTGATATTCCCCCTGCCGAAAGAACACATCCTGCCCTGTTGTAAACGCCTTAGCCTGAATCGATTGATTCAACTGGTCAGCCTGAGCATCCGTATGCACCCTTACCCCACTAAAATCTGTTCCCATCGCTTGCCCCATTGACTGTTGCAGACTTCTATCTAAAGGCTGTCCACCACTCCTAGCACTATTAATAGAGTTTGCCAAATCTGTTGATGCTTCACCCCTAGCAATAGCTTCTCGGCGCTGCACCATCTCTGGTAACTGCTTTAGTTGCAATTCTTTTTTATCTGTTTGCTGACGTTGTAAAGTATTAGGTTGTATTTGCGCTGAATCTCCCTTTGGCATTGCATTCGTTTGTGGTGTGTTAATCTGCTGCACCACATCCTTGGCTACCTGATCAGCTTCTTGCTCATACTTATCTCCCACTTCCCCTATTGTCAGCTTCGCCTGTACTGGTACGCTACCTTGCCGAGAATCACCCCAAAGCTGCGCGGATATCCCCTGAAATTCAGGCACCCAAGGGCTTTGCTTCCCTGCCAAAATCTCTTGTGTTGACCTTGTACCGATCGCACTTTCTAACTCCTGTCTCTCATCCCCACTCACGCTATTTGGGTCTTCTTGCACTCTCTGCACAACTGAAGACAATGACCCATAGCTGGGGCTAGAGACAATTTCTTTACTTATTGGTGTTGACGGCAGCGAGGGTGGGACTTTTTGAAATATGTGTTTACGGTACATGGTTCATCTCCGGCATTCGGTTAGGGATTGCTATAAAAATAGTGCTGAGGCATACTTACGTATATATATGGGGTAAAAATTTCACGTAACTATTATGTATAGTATTCTAGAACTAAATTGTTACATCGTTATTGTAAATCACTGAGAAAAGCCAAACCCAATTTTTACCGCCGCAGCAAGATTCTGCAACGTTAAGTTCCCTATTTTAAATTTAATCAATCGATTTTAGCAGACTTTTTCTAAATTACAGTTTTTGCAAATATTACTAATAGTTACAATAATATTGACAATAACTAATGTATATTTTATTCATAAGGCTAGTAACTAGCTGTATTATTTTGAACTAGCAATTATTTTCTTTCATAAGCTTCCAAAATGAACAGTGTCATAAAACGAACATTGTTTAGATTATGTTAGATGGTCTAGACACTACCTTAGAATTGCTACTGAAGCGAGAACTTCCACCTGATGTTCCTTCAGGAGACACAGAGGTGTTTATCAGTTTTCAGACCCCTTATCAAGGAGCAATTAAACAAAAACCAGCGATTAATTTATTTCTTTATGATGTGCAGGAGAATCTAGAGTTACGCAGCAGTGCTTGGTCAGTGGAACGCCAAACTAATGGCAGAGCAATTAGAAAACGTCCCCCAGCTAGGGTAGATTGTTCATATCTAATTACTGCTTGGCCACAAAATGAAGAGGATGTCCAGACAGAACATCAACTTTTAGGAGCAGTGATGAAGGTGTTGCTGCGACATCGAAAACTCCCCGAAACCTTGATTGCAGATAACTTAGAAGGACAAGAATTTCCTTTAAGACTAATTAGTTTACGTCCCAGTAACTTACAAAGTTTTGGGGAATTTTGGCAAGCAATGGGTGGGAAAGAAGGAACTAGACCCAAGGTTGTCTTGCATTGTACAGTCACCATCTCCGTTCCTGTGGATGAAGCAGGAGAAGAAGCGGGACTGGTGGGAGTTCATCAACCAAACTCTTAGTTTCAGGAGTAGCGATGCTCGAACTATCTATAGTTAACCAACAAATAGCGATCGCAGGTAAAGTTTTGCAAGGAGAAACCCAAAAGAATATTTCTGGTGCAATAGTTGCAATTATTGATATGCCAGAAAAATTCCGAGCTATTTTATCTCTAAAAGCACTGCAATACGGTTCAAAATGGGAAAAAATGCCTGAGCGACCTGACCGCAAAATTACCAGCAATGATGGTTATTTTTACTTTACTAATTTGCCCTCTGGGGAATATCTTTTAGAAGCATCGTTACCTACTAGCCCAACTCGATACAACAAAGCCAGGAAAGAAGTTCAAGTATCTTTCCCTGTCAATGGCAAAATTCCCACGACGATGGCGGATATTGTGTTTTCACCGACGGGAATTAAAGGAAAAATTACTGATGCAAACGATCCCAAAAAGTTGATTATAAATGCCAAAGTACAAATCCAAGATAGTGGAGATAGTACCATTAGTGACCAACAAGGTAATTATCATTTAATCGGATTAGAATCGCCAAAATCTGGTGAGCGTAACATCACTATGATTGTCTCTGCAACAGGTTATCAACAAGTTTCCCATTCACTCAATATTCAGCGCGGGGAAGTAATTGCAGAGCAGAATTTTGCTCTAAAGCCCAAATAAATACTCAATTTTTTTAGGATAAGTAAATAGGCACAATAATCAACTATATGAGGAAAAATAAACTAAGCTAAAACTCTTATGCCTATTGCCTATTGCCTATTGCCTATTGCCTATTGCCTATTGCCTATTGCCTA
>NZ_JAYGHD010000406.1:0-11682 GCF_034932245.1 Nostoc sp. UHCC 0251 | reverse complement strand
CAAATGTCACCCATCCCTGAATATTTCTATTCATTTCGAGTGAACGAATCGCACCATCAGATCATCATAAGGCGAGTTTTTAACAAAGGACAGGATCAGGATACTTTATTTGGCATCAAAAAGCCTCAAACTCTACTCGTTAGACCAGCTGACTGAAACTACCCTAAGATATATCTATTTTAGTTTTTTGACAATTTTTCTAAATAAGGCTAAAAAAACTTAACAAGCTGAGTCATCAAGCTGTAACGTGGAATTTTAATTCGTGTCACACTATCGATACAATTTAATTCGCTCTAAATTGCACAGTGGTAAACTTACCTTTCACAACTAGATTTATAAAATTGAGTGTGCAAAATTCTTTGCTGACGATGGATAATCAAGTCGATTTAAATCATAGAAAATCTCCATTTATCTATCTCTAATCCTCTACTACGTGTATACTTGAAATAATAGATTTATCTAATATTTGTTGAGTAATGATTAATAATGATTTAAACTAGATATTACCCATTTTTAATAGTTATGTAACTATACTACACATTATATAAAGAGCCATATATAATGAGAAATTCATTTGCCAAAACAGCAAATTTGCTTCGCCGGAATCTCAAAGAATATTTGCGATCGCTTAATGTTTGGTTTTTAGATACACCAGAAAGGGCACTCGTGGAAGCTCAACAAGCAGCACAGAGAATTAAAAACATTGAGATGGAGCATTTTAACGGCAATAAAATATCTTCACAATCGGTAAATTATACTGAAAATGTGATGTCTTATTGGCAAGGATACCTCGATAAGAATTTAAGTACTATCAAAGTAAGACTTATAGAGTTCCAGCTTAGTCGCAAAATTTTAAATATTTCTAATTCTGTGTTGTTAGAGAAATTGAAAATTATTGATGAAGTTGTAGAGAAGTACGCGATAAAAGATAAGCTAATTGACAACAGCGCGTTAGTTTCAACTTCTCAACCACTAAAAATTAACGAAAGTGAAATAAATAAACAGCCAGAATCATCTAATATTAATGATATTCAACCTACACCTCCATCTCAAAGCACTGGAGCTTTTCCGAGGTCTATTGGCAAAACGGTTGCTCCAATTAAAGCAGATTTTATTCCGCAGGCAGAGGAAGAATTTATGAGAAATTACCGAATTTCTCGTAATAAGACAAGAATTGCTGTGAGATTTTTAATAATTCTAATTATTATACCCGTTTTAACTCAGCATTTCTCTAAACAATTCTTAGTAATTCCCATATTAGAAAAAAACAGAGGAGATAATCCATCTCAAATTTTTATAAATTCTGATATGGAAAAAGAAGCTCTCCATGAATTATATAATTTTCAAGCAGAACTGAGATTTGACTATTTACTCAATCAAGCACCTCCAATTTCTTCAAATGTCATAACAGAAAAAATTCAGCACAAAGCAATTGAGATAGCTGAAAAATTTCATATTCAAAGCATTAACGATATTAGTAATGTTTTTGCAGATTTAATTTCACTAATTTCTTTTAGCCTAATCATAGTTATAAGCAAAAGAGAAATTGTAATCGTCAAGTCTTTTATGGATAGGATTGTCTATGGTCTCAGCGATAGTGCTAAGGCTTTTTTAATCATTCTCTTTACAGACATATTCGTAGGGTTTCACTCACCACATGGGTGGGAGGTTATTCTTGAAGGGTTGGCAGGACATTTAGGTTTGCCAGCCAGTAGAAATGGAATATTTTTATTTATCGCAACATTTCCTGTAATTTTAAATACTATATTTAAATACTGGATATTCCGCTATCTGAGCCGCTTATCTCCATCGGCATTAGCTACATTAAAAGAGATGGACGAGAGTAATTGATAATTCATAATTATAAAAAGGCGTCGGGAAAACTCAATATTCTAGAGATGGGATGAGAGACGTTTCAACGCCGTTGACGGTTCACAGTCAACAGTTAACGTGAAATCCTATCCGCTTTTAGGGGATGGGATGAGCTTAATTTGGCGTATTTGTCTCCTGATTCGCTAGGCTATGTATATCCTGGTTCTTTTGAAGCTTACTATGGATTTTGAAAGCAAAGCCAATGCCCCAACTCCCACAGACAACATAGAGTTTGCTCAACCAACTACTAGCCGTAAGCCACTGGAATTGCTGCGAGATACTGAGGCCTTGCTACGTCGCCCAACCGTAGCAACATTGGTGCCGATTTTACCACCAAAACTGAGCAATAAATTCCAAGCAACCTCATCTTTGGCAGATGACACCTTTAAAGAACTGGCAGAAATTGACCTAGACACTATTAATGATTTTGAACTGCGGCCTGCACGAATTTTTGTTGGCTTAAGCTTTGTTGGTTTTGGGGCGTTGATGATATTAGTGCTGTTGTTGTACTTAAACACGTTGCGTCCAGAACTCAGTACGGGTGAGCAGATTCGGCAATACTGGTATCAATATGTTTGGTTTGTCAGTTTGGGCGTTACGGGGATGTTTATGTTGGGTCGTGAAGCGATGCGTCCTATGCCAAAGCGACGGAAATGAAAAGTTGCAAGTGCCGAGTTAAAAATTATCAATTTTGATTCCAAATTTTTTAATTAAGATAATATAACTTTCAGGAATTAGTATTTCACAATATGTTTCGGTAAAAACATCTGTTAAAATTAGGAATTTTTATACATGAATCACGATGCTTTCATTGTTCCACCAGGTTCAAAGATTTCTCTGAAAAAAAACTATGACCCAGCCTATAAGACTGATTTTCATGAAAAAGCTGATGCTGCAATTAAATTACAGGCAGATGTTGAACGGCTAGCAAATTACCAAAATATTCTCTACGCTCAAAACACCTATGCCTTGTTGATTATTTTTCAGGCAATGGATGCTGCTGGTAAAGATAGCACAATTAAACATGTGACCTCTGGTGTTAACCCGCAAGGATTTCAGGTCTTTAGTTTTAAAGGGCCAAGTGCAGAAGAATTAGACCATGATTACCTGTGGCGAGCAAGTAAGGCTTTACCAGAAAGAGGTCGAATTGGGATATTCAACCGTTCATACTATGAAGAAGTACTAGTGGCTCGTGTCCATCCAGAAATACTTAGAAAGCAACAATTACCCCACTTTCCTGAAGGAAATAAAATATGGAAGCAGCGTTTTGAAGAAATCAATAACTTTGAAAAATATTTGGTAAATAATGGTGTGATTATTCTGAAGTTTTTTCTGAATGTTTCAAAAGCAGAGCAGAAAAAACGCTTCTTACAACGGATTGATTTTCCTGAAAAAAATTGGAAGTTTTCAGATAGCGATGTTCGAGAAAGAGCTTTTTGGGATGATTATATGAATGCTTATGAAGAAGTTTTCAACAACACTAGTACAGAATGGGCCCCGTGGTATATTATTCCTGCCGATCGCAAATGGTTTACACGCCTGACCGTTGCCAATATCATCTGCACAAAATTACAAGAACTAAATCTGCAATACCCGACAGTTAGTGAAGAACATAGGCAACAACTTTTACAGGCAAAACGTATTTTAGAGCAGGAAAATTAACCTATTAACTTGCTAAGTAAAGACAACAACAAGCTGAATAGTTCAAATATACTGTATAATTTATATAAAGTTAGGATGGAACATTATAAATTTATTAATGTTATTTGGAACTAAAGAGATTATGCAGATACTTAAAGCTGCAAAATCATGATTAAGATGGCAGAAGATGCCAACAATCATCTACCTCACTTTACTAATGCTGCTTTTGATATTGTGGCGATCGCAGCCTCCGCAGGTGGTCTAACTGCTTTAATTAAAGTGCTATCGACTCTACCTCCAAAATTTACAGCCGCGATCGCCATTGTGCAACACCTTGCTCCCGAATATCCGTCTTTCATGGCAGAAATTCTTAGTAGGCGCACGGCTTTTACCGTCAAAAAGGCAAAGGAAGGAGATTGTCTTACCCCAGGAATGGCTTACATTGCTCCACCTAATCGTCACTTGTTGGTTAACGGTGACGGCACTCTTTCCTTATCACAGTCGGAATTAGTACATTTTTTACGTCCTTCGGCTGACCTATTATTTGAATCGGTTGCAGCCACTTACAAAGACAGAGCGATCGCTGTTGTGCTAACTGGAACGGGTAGCGACGGCGCGATGGGAGTAGAAGCAATAAAAAAAATGGGCGGGATCATCATTGTCCAAGATGTAAAAACCGCCGAATTTTCCGGGATGCCCTCCGCCGCAATTCAAACTGGTAATGTAGATTTTATTCTCCCCCTTGATGAAATCGCCAGCACCCTGGTTACTTTAGTCATGGGAGAATGTGACTAAGTAGAAAGGGCAGGGGAAGCAGGGGGAGCAGAGGGAGATGAAGGTGACAAGGGAGAATTATTGAACAACTCTCTTCCTTGTCCTCCCCTTCTTCCTTGTCTTCCTTGTCTTTTCCCAATGCCCCCTGCCCCCTGCCCCCTGCCTATGACTTCCCCAGAAAAAGACCCCGAATTTGAAAATTTACTAGTTTACCTCAGACAAAACCGGGGATTTGATTTTACAGGCTATAAGCGCTCGACTTTGATGCGTCGGGTATGCAAGCGAATGCAGTCATTGTCCATAGAGAACTTTGGAGATTATCTAGACTACCTAGAAGTTGATCCAGAAGAATTCAATTTTCTTTTCAACACTATCCTAATTAACGTCACTGCTTTTTTCCGAGATTCATCAGCTTGGGAATACATGGCAGAGCAAGTGTTACCTAATCTGATTAAAAATAAAAAAAGTTCTGACCAAATCCGTATCTGGAGCGCCGGCTGTGCTTCTGGGGAAGAAGCTTATACCCTGGCAATCTTGATGGCTGAAATATTGGGAGCAGAGGAATTTCGGCAACGAGTGAAAATCTACGCCACAGATGTAGATGAAGAGGCTCTTAACCAGGCACGTCTTGCTGTGTATTCAGCAAAAGAAATCCAGGGTGTGCCAGATGAACTGCGGCAGAAATACTTTGAGGTTGTCGGGAACCGCTATGTCTTCCGCCAAGACTTGCGTCGCTCAGTGATTTTTGGTCGGCACGATCTGCTTCAAGATGCGCCCATTTCGCGCTTGGATTTGCTGGTTAGCCGCAATACCATGATGTATTTTAATTCTGAAACTCAAGGGCGAATTCTGGCCCGATTTCATTTTGCATTAAATGATGCAGGCTATCTGTTTTTAGGAAAAGCAGAGATGCTATTAATGCATTCGAGTCTGTTTACACCACTGGACTTAAAAAACCGAATATTTACTAAGGTATCGGCGGTGAACCTACGTAATCGCCTTCTAGTTATGGCAAATTCAATAGATGAGGAATCTAGTAACCGTTTGTCTCGAAACCTCCGGCTGCGAGATATGGGTTTTGACACAGCACCAATCGCTCAAGTAGTCATTGATATTAATGGCACTCTGGTATTGGTGAACGAGCAGGCGCGGAATTTGTTTGGCCTTTCCCCCAGAGATTTAGCTCGTCCCTTCCAGGATCTAGAACTTTCCTATCGACCAGTTGAATTGCGATCGCTAATTGAACGGGCTTATACTGAACGCCGTCCCATAACCCTGACAAATGTAGAGCGCTATTTGTCCAATACAGAAACGCAATATTTGGATGTGCGGATTACGCCTTTGCAAGACACCGACACCAGCTTCTTAGGCGTAAGCATCGCTTTTCATGATGTCAGCCGTTATATTAAACTCCAAGAAGCGCTGCAACGCTCCCGACAGGAGTTAGAAACCACCAACGAAGAACTGCAATCTACCAATGAAGAATTAGAAACCACCAACGAAGAACTGCAATCTACCAATGAGGAATTAGAAACTACCAACGAAGAACTCCAATCTACCAATGAAGAATTGGAGACGATGAATGAAGAACTCCAATCTACTAATGAAGAATTACAGACAATTAATAACGAATTGAGCGAACGTACCACAGAACTTAATCGCACTAACATTTTCCTTATCTCTATTCTCAGAAGTCTCCAAACTGGAATAGTGGTAATTGACAGCAGCTTTAACATCTCTATTTGGAATTACATGCTAGAAGATTTGTGGGGTTTGCGAACTGATGAAGTTTTAGGAAAGTCTATCTTCAGCCTAGATATTGGGCTACCCGTCGAGCAGTTGCGATCGTTCATCCGCGATTCTCTATCTGGTAAAAAACAATTTCAAGAAATGATCCTCGATGCTACCAATCGTCGGGGTAGACAAATAAAATGTTACCTGGCGATCACTCCGCTGCTTGGCATTGAAATGCAGGGGGCAGTTTTGATGATGGCAGATGTAGAGAGTGTCAGCAGTATGATTTCTACTCAAGGAATGGAGGAACGGCGGCAGCAGGAATGAAAGAGGGAGGGGGGAGGGGAGCAGGGGGAGTAGGGGAGGCAGGGGGAGCAGGGGGAGCAGGGGGAGCAGAGGGAGAAAGGAACTTGATTTTCTGACGATAAACCGCGCAAAGTATATTTGGTGGATTACTAGTTTAAACTATGGAAAAATCCAAAATCCAAAATCCAAAACCCAAAATTGATTGACTCTGTGCTTACTCAGTTACCGACTATCAACGTCTTAAAACAGCCCACTAGCTCTGCTTGGGTTGAACAAGCGATCGCTAATTTAGACATCATCTTACTCGACCACTCCCACTGTGAACGCAAAGCAGCAGGCGTAGCCTTGAACATGATGTTTCGCTACCCTTCTAATACTAAAATGGTGCGGGAACTAACTGCGATCGCCCGCGAAGAACTAGAACACTTTGAGCTAGTTAACCAATGGTTAGAACGCCGAAATATTCCCCTGGCTCCCTTACCACCGCCTCCCTACGGTGCGGGTTTAAAGGCTCAAGTCCGCCCCAAAGAACCTGAGCGATTTCTGGATTCTTTACTAGTCACTGGTTTAATAGAAGCTCGCTCTCACGAACGCTTGGGACTATTAGCTGCTCACTGTCCAGAGCCAGAATTAGCAAAATTTTATCGTGGGCTAATGGCATCCGAAGCGCGTCACTACGGTATATATTGGGTATTAGCTGCTACTTATTTTGACAGAGAAATTGTCATGCAACGGCTTGATGAATTAGCAATTGTCGAAAGTGAGTTGCTGGCGACTTTGCACCCAGAACCTAGAATTCACAGTTAGTAGACTAAGGCAACAGATATGAAGCTTCAGCTAACACACCTGAGACTGCTTGTCTCCAACTACAAAGATTCTTTTCTGTTCTACCGGGATCTGCTGAAATTTGATGTCGATTGGGGCGATGAAGATAGTGGATATGCTGAGTTTAATACCGGATATCTCAAGCTCGGTTTGTTCAAAAAAGAATTAATGGCTGAAGTAGTTCCAAGAATCGAACAGCCTTCATATGTTGTCAATCGAGATAAAATTGCCTTGATTTTTGCAGTCGATAATGTGGATGAGGTCTATGAGCAAGTAAAAGATCAGAATGCGATCGTTGTGACTCCACCACAAGATCGTCCAGACTGGGGAATTCGCACAGCCCATTTCCGCGATCCTGATGGCAATCTCATCGAAATCTACAACAATTTAGGAATTATCAGTTAAAAGTTTGTTGCAACACAACTATCCAATATCTGAACTACAAACTTGGCTCTAACACCAACGATATTACACCATAAATAGGGGACATATTTGTGATACGTCCCCCTACAATTATTAGGCATTTCTAGCCTGACAAATTTCTTAGTCATTACAGCTAGAATAATATTTAATTACAGTTCTAATCAGGCTAGCTTCAACTATTCAGGTTCACTGGCTATGTAGATGCTGGCTTTTTATTGAGAACTTTATTCCTCAAAGCAACTACTAACAGACCAAAAATTGCGCCAGGTTCAGGAATCGCAGTTACTGTCAACTTACCACCAAGATCCAATCTACAGTTTGGGTATGTGCTGCATACTTCCTGTGAGAGACCATCCTTCAAAAGTATCTTAGCCGTTGGTAATCCTTGTTCGGGATTTAGGTAAGTATAAAATCTAATCCTGTCACATCTGTTGCAAAGTTAATTCACAAATCAAGTTATCAAGCCACTTAGGTGCGGTTTCTTGTCCAAGGTCCCCAAATTGCTAATGTAATTCCGGGAGTTTGGATATTCACAAACATGGTTTTACCATCAGGGGAGAAACAAGCACCAGCAAATTCACTGCCATTGATAGCGTTTGTTGCAAACCGATATACTTCACCTCTTTGATTAACACCTTGTACATATTCAGTGCCACTACCATCTTCGCAGAGGAAAAGATCACCAAATGGAGCAACAGTAATGTTATCAGGAAAATTTAATTCATCAACATTACTAGATTCCACAACCAATGTAAGAGTATCGTTTGTGGGGTTATAAGCAAATACTTGCCCTTGTCCTACATTACCCCCGTTGGTACAGGTAAAGTAAACTAAGGCATTACCATACCAAGCACCTTCACCACGACTAAAGATAGCTGCACCTTTGTTTTGTCCTTGTCTGCGTACAGAGATACTGACATCATTGGTAGCAGGGTCAACATTATCAATCTGTACCCATTTCACAGGTAAAGGTTGATTTTTGTATTGAAGAAAATTAGTGCGAGTATTAACTGTAGGCATTCCCTCAATTACTAAAGCCTCAAGCACCCCACCGCTTTGGAGATTACCTTTCTGATTAGGACGGAAACGATAGAAGCAGCTATTTCCGTCATCTTCAGTTTGATAAACCCAACCAGTATCAGGATCTACTGCTACAGCTTCATGATTAAAACGTCCCATTGCTACCAAAGGAATAGGATTAGCAACTTGAATGTCAGCAGTTGCAAGAACTTCAAAGTTATAGCCATGCTTCTTAGTAGCTGTGTTATTGGGCCCAGGAATAGTTAAATTCTCTTCACAACTTACCCAAGTACCCCAAGGAGTTGGGCCACCAGCACAGTTACGAATAGTTCCTGCCAAAGAAGCAAAATGTTTCTTTACCCGACGATTAGCACCAACAACTATGTTGGTTGTTCCTCCGCCAATCTCATCATATTTCTTAGATGCGATGACTCCGTTAGGAGTAGGGTTGAGTTCATGATTTCGCACTAAGATTGTCGTGTTATTAGGACCAGGGAAAGCACCCATACCATCATGTGCGCCTGGCACTAATGTACCATCATCCATCATTTGGCCTGTATAGGATATAGCAGTGTAGTTAAAGCCAGGGGGAAGTTCCAGTAAAGGAGTTGTGCTTAAATTAATTCCCTCAAGAATCACACCTACCAGTTCACCCGCATTGGTTGGTAACTTGGCTTCTAAAGCTCCGTAGCCGATTCCTCGCGCAACTTGACCCTTAGCCACTCTTGCATAGAAGGCTTCCAAAGGAGAAAGCATTGTTACGCCAACAGCACTAGCACCAGCTAATGTGAAAAATTTACGTCTTGATAAGTTCATTCTTAGTTTATGGTTACAATTTGGCACTAGGACAATACCGTAAGTAACCTTAATTATTTTTTTTTAAGAGATAATTAAGATCCAGTTAAAATTGAGGAAATAAGCTTGGATTAGGGGTATTACAGCATCGGATGCTATTGGCGAAATATTTGTTTACATTTGAAAATCCTACAAATACTAAAGCGAGCAGAGGGAGCAAAAATAAAGGTTTAGTAGTTTTTACTACCTGAATACTCATGAATACACTTATTTCTTTCTCTCCCCCTGCCTCCCCTGCCTCAAGAGCTTACCCATCTCACAAAATCGCATTGCTCCCGCTTGAGAGTACCGCCTGAAATCGACTCTGCAAGAATTGGTATTTGCTGAGTAAATTGGGATATAGAACCAGAAAAATTTTCTGTGTAAACTTGACCAACAAATGGTAATGAAAAACTATTATCAAGATTTTTTAATCCGTGATTGGGTGCAAAGCGATCGCACAAGAGCCGCTCAAGTCATCAGTTATGTATTATCAGAATACGGTCTGGGTTGGGAACCAAAGGGCGCTGATCGAGATGTACTGGGAGTAGAAGAATATTATTTAGCTACTGGGGGAGAGTTTTGGGTAATTGAACACCAAAGCCAGTTAGTAGGTACTGGAGCATACTACCCCATACACCGAGGTCAAAAAGCCGTAGAAATCCGCAAAATGTATCTTTTACCCAGCATTAGGGGTTTGGGATTAGGGAAATATTTGTTACAACAGCTAGAAGCAGCGATCGCAGAGCGTGGTTTTAAGCAAATTTGGATTGAAACCGCCAGTGTTTTGGTGGAAGCAGTCAAGCTGTACGAGAGTAACGGCTACACTCCAGCAACGGGAGTAGAAACAACAAGGTGCGATCGCGTGTATTTTAAGTCATTGGTCAAAGACAAATGACAAATGACTAATGACAAAGGACTATTCTAAATGCACACTTGGATTAAAAATCTTACAGGTTTACTCGATCTTTTTCTCCAATCCCATTGCCCTCTGTGCCAACGTGCAACCTCGCAAGAGTTTTGTCAGAACTGCACCAGACAACTGCAAAAATGTCAACGTCAAGACCCAATTTCTCTGTGGCAAGAGCCAATACCAGTATTTGGCTGGGGGGAGTATGGTGGCCCAGTGAAACGAGCGATCGCGGCAATGAAATACGAGAATCAACCCCAAATAGCTCGTCCCTTGGGTCGCTGGTTAGGAGAAGCATGGTTGTTAAATTCACCGAGGCGAGATAGCCAGCCTGTGGTGGTTCCCATTCCACTGCACCCTAGTAAGCAAAAGCAACGTAAATATAATCAAGCTGCATTAATAGCACAAAGCTTCTGCGAAATAACTGGATTAAAATTGAAATCAAATGGTTTAGTAAGAGTGCGAGAAACTGAAGCGCAATTTGGTTTATCGGTATCTAAACGAGACAAAAACTTGGCTCAAGCTTTTGGTATTGGTCAAGAATTTCGCCATTGTCCCCCAAATGTCCCAGTGCTGTTAGTGGACGACATTTATACTACCGGTGCTACTGCTAGGTCTGCTGTGCAAACACTTCATCAGTATGGAATTGTGGTTTTAGGATTAGTCGCAGTAGCCACTGCTGTCAAAGACGGATAAATCCAATTCGCAATGACGCTCGTTCCTCGCTAACGCAATTCGCAATAAATCAACAATCAATGGGCAATCTTTGACATATAAATCCATAAATTGACCGAATTACACTATTTCTGTGGGAAAAATGCTTGAAATGTATGAATAAAGTTTTTGCGGCAGGTTTAAAACAACTCATCATCATTCCTGCCACATTGCTGGCAATAGGTATAAGTATAAGTGCAGCTTTTGCTCAAAATAAGTTGTATAGTCCAATTCCTTTATCTAATACTACTGAACTTTCCGATAGCCTCTCAGACAAAGACATTCCCACAGGTCAAGGTGGGTTTGCCCGTGATTACACAGTGAAGTTAGAGAAGGGCGATAATTTAGCAGTTGATCTGTCATCCGACAACTTTGACAGCATCATCACTCTACTAGCGCCTGATGGATCGACTTTGGCAGAAAATGATGATGGCCCTGATGGTAGTAGTAATTCCCTACTATTTACTCGCATCGTAGAGACAGGGAATTATGTGATTCGTGTCCGGTCTTTTGGGGAAACTGGGGTTGGGAATTTTAAACTCAAGGTGACAAAGCTTCAACCGATTAAATGAAGTAGTCATTAGTCATTAGTCATTGGGCATTGGGCATTGGGCATTGGGCATTGGGCA
>NZ_JAYGHD010000405.1:0-11695 GCF_034932245.1 Nostoc sp. UHCC 0251 | reverse complement strand
TGGGGAATGGTTATTAATTCTTGTCCCTCACTCCCTCATCTCCCCTGCTCCCCTGCTTCCCCTGCTTCCCCTGCTCCCCTGCTCCCCTGCTCCCCTGCCCCCCTGCTCCCCACTCCCCACTCCCACCTAATACGGCGGATAAGCAAAATCATCTTCATCAGCATAAACATAAG
Source organism: Nostoc sp. UHCC 0251 (assembly GCF_034932245.1). Classification (NCBI taxonomy): domain Bacteria; kingdom Bacillati; phylum Cyanobacteriota; class Cyanophyceae; order Nostocales; family Nostocaceae; genus Nostoc; species Nostoc sp. UHCC 0251. Next base: position 11,522 of record NZ_JAYGHD010000405.1, on the reverse strand, counting down.
AGTTGGAAACTCCTGCCATTGCCAATTTAGGCGTTTCTGATTTTACAGGTTCCTTTCCAAAATCTTTGTATTCTTCAAAAGTCTTGCAAATCATTGCAGACTCAAGAGAATCCGAAGCAATTAAATATTGTGTTAAAGTGCCTACCGTAGGATGTTTGAAGTCTACAGTTGAAGCTACCAGAACTGTATTTGGTTCAATACCTCTTTCTTCACACTCAATTATGGGGCAGAAAATGCCGTGAGCATGGAACAATGGCCCTTTTGGTGTCAAAGGTTGCTTGCGATAAACAGCATAAGCTTTTTCTAGTTCAGCAACGAATCCACTAACTACTTTACCTTGTTGATATTCGCAGTAGGTTTTGCTAAAACTCGCTCCGGCTGCACCATTAAGAGTTAGTTGTAATGGTGATTCATGTAAAAACTTTTTATTTTCACCCACTATAAAAATTAGATAGCGAGTAAAGGTTTTAAATTTAAGTTTGTCGGCTAAAAAAGCATCATAATTCTCTTTGAGCGTACCCAGTTTGAGACCACTTTCCCGGTCTTTGACAGACAATGGTCCCCGACGCACTAAAACCAAGCGTGGAGTATTGGTAATAAAGACTGTTTCGACTCCAGAGCTAAATTCATGCTCTATCTGCTGCCAATTATCATCTGGCACAAAGCCGACAGCATTAGCATTATCTAGCTTAATAGCCAAACCGTGGGATTGCATACCATCTGTGCCATACCGAGGATTAATCATCTGACACCAGGGGATGACTTGAGAAGGCGGTGCATTAAATTTCTCGTCTTCAAAGTCGAAATTAGCAGATGCTTTCATCGTTTTAGGCTATCAAAGTGTTTTATTGAACAAGTTTATCGCCAGAGTGCTGCTCCTGGAGAGCCAGAAGCAGAGCGTTGGTACGAGCGTTACTCGTCCTTTGCGTGTCGCCCTCAAAAGAAGAGTGAACGTGGCGTCAAACTGGCGTAGTAGTTTTTCCAGATTAAGGCAGAATCAATCTATGTTGCAATTCCTGTTTCGTTTTGTAACAACAAATCCTCATCTAAACAGTGTTAGACACTAAATAACGCCGTGTGCGACTTTATCTCAAACCTAACCCCCAACCCCTTCCCTACTAGCGTTGGGGAGCAAGAATCAAAGCCTCTCTCCGTTTCGGGGAGAGGAATGGAAGTGGGGTTCCAAGAATAAGTTGCACATCGCGTTAAATACTTATTCCTCAGTATTATTTTGGTGAACTCAAAGCAGCAAGAGTCTTTAAATCAGGCACTTCTAAGTCAGGTTGACTTGTTGCTGAACCTATGGTAGAGGATACTTTTTGCTCTGCTCGACGGTTTACCCAGACTGTTGATAGTCCTAGAGATTTGGCTGTAACGATATCGTGATATACACTAGCCGCAACGTGTAATATCTGCTCTAACGGCAAATCAATTCTTCCAATAGCCAGTCTGAAGTTGTTTAATGAGGGTTTATAACTTTTTGCTTGTTCTGCTGTGATTATTTGGTCAAATTCCACCTCTAAGTGCTTTGCCGAGAAAGCAAAGAGATCGTCATCTACATTTGAGATAATTACCAGCTTAAACTTTTGGCTTAAAGCTCTAAGTGCCTCCACTGTATCGGGGAAAGGCAGCCAATACTGAATTGATTTAGCAAGTGAATTTAGTTCGTCAACAGTAGGCTCAAAGCCAAATCGCTCACCAAACTTCTGGACTACTCTCTTTAAAACTTCTCGATATCTGAGATATTCTCCTTTTTCCACTTCTGCTTCAAATTCAGCAAAAAGATCCAAAATCTGATCGTCATCCAAATCAGTATTGTGTGCCAGCAGAAGTGGCTTTAGCACTCCTAAGATGCCGTTTTCCCAGTCAATCAGGGTTCCGTAACAATCGAAAGTTAAAGCCTTGTACTGATTGAAATTAATCACCTTTTTATACTCCAGAGCTTGATTAATAGTGTTCAGTTTTAGTAAACTAAAAAATGGATGAACCCATCTGCGTTGGCGCAGCCCGCCGCAAGCATCGCCACCTTTGCCACTCTTAAACTCTCTTAACATTTTTTTATATCAAAGCAGAGTTTAAGCAAGTAGACAATAAAAGACCAAACTATGTGAAGATTAGCTGGTAGATTGGCATAAAAAAACTAAACTATCTTGATAAAGAATAAATATGAAGTAGGTTAAAACCCTTTTGTCTGTTGCCTTCAGCATAGCTGCTTGCTACGTGATTGAAACGACAAATATTTATGCTGACCTACTTTAGGTGTGGGATAATATTATCCCACAGAGGAAAGTTTTCCTAAGTATAGTTACTATGGATGTTGAATTTCAGGATACACAAGCGAATACCACTGAACAGTTAAATTTAAATACGCAGCTATTTGATAGCAAGCCATCCGTAACTTTTTCGGTAGCAGAGGCAGTGGTAAAAATCCTGAGAGACATGGGAGTACAATATGCCTTTGGTGTTTCGGGAGGCGCGATCGCCCCAGTGTGGGCTGCATTACATCAAAGTCCTATCCAGGTGCTGCACTTTCGCCACGAAGCTGGAGCAGCTTTTGCAGCCATTGAAGCGCACTTTGCTAGCGATCGCCCGGTTGTGGTATTCACTACTACAGGACCGGGGATCACCAACGCTTTAACCGGGTTATTTGCTGCACGTTGGGAAGGTGCTAAAGTGATTTTTCTGTCGCCTTCAACATCGGCACCGCAGCGTGGACGGTGGGCATTCCAAGAAACCAGCAGTCATACCATGCCTAGTGTAGGGCTGTTTACCTCAGAACCAGTGTTTCATTATGCGACAACTCTCGAATCCAGTGATGAACTGTCAAAAGTTCATCGACGGTTGGCACTTGGTATAGCCCGACCAAATGGTTTTGTAGCACACTTAAATATTTCCACTAACATCCAAACTAGTTCAGTTAAGACATCATTGCCACGAGTGGCTTTCTCTTTTGCTCCTGCAGCCGTAAATGAGGAAACTATTGCAGAATGTACACGGTTGCTTTCAGAAGGGCCATTTGCCATTTGGGTAGGCTTTGGGGCGCGAGGTGCAGCAGCAGAAATTCGTCAGCTTGCAGAAGCGACGGGAGCGGCGGTGATGTGTTCACCTAGAGGCAAGGGCATTTTTCCGGAAAACCATCCTCAATTTGTTGGTGTTACGGGTTTTGCCGGGCATACGTCAGTTTTAACGTATATGCAAAAACAAGGGCCTTTACGAGTGTTAGTGCTAGGAACCCGCCTCAGTGAGTGGACTTCGTTCTGGAATTCTACAATGATTCCAAAACGAGGGTTTGTGCATGTCGATATCGACCCAGAGGTTCCAGGAACTGCATATCCATCTGTCGAAACGTTTGCCATCCAGTCCGACGTGGGAATGTTTGTAAAGGCACTGCTAAAGTACTTTCCCCAACACCAAAATCAGTCAACAGAACTGTTGCCGCCTTGTTCCAAGCCTGTAATAATCAATCCACGTGCAGAGGGACCGGTGCGACCGGAAGTACTTATGGATGCAATTCAACGGCAAATAGTTGAAGGGAGCAATGCGGTTGTCATGGCTGAAGGAGGAAACTCGCTAGCTTGGGCAATTAACCGACTGCAATTTACCAAACCAGGTCGTTTTCGAGTTAGTACCAGGTTTGCATCTATGGGTCATTTTGTCACAGGCGTCGTGGGTGGTGCGCTGGCACACAATGGTAAGACCGTTGCCATAGTTGGCGATGGTGCCATGCTAATGAACAATGAGATAAGCACAGCGGTAAGATACCAGATTGCTGCCGTTTGGATTGTACTAAACGATGGGCGCTATAGTATGTGCGACCAGGGGATGACTTTGCTAGGGTTCCAAGGTGTAGATGTAGAGATTCCGCAGGCGGATTTTGTCAAGATAGCTTGTGGAATGGGAGCTGATGGCATCCGCGTTGAAACAGAACCTGAAATTCAGGCAGCTTTGGAAAAAGCGATGGCTTCGAGATGTCCTTACGTTGTTGACGTAGTAATTGACCCAAGCCGGATTGCACCAATTAAAAGTCATATTCACAATCTGATTTCACAAGGTGCTACGAATTACTAAGAGGAGATTTGTGATGGTGGATCATCCAGTAGGTATTCGCGCGATCGCAGTGAGCTTTCCCAGCGTCAGACGTACAACGGATTACTACAGAGAGAAATACCCAGATATAGTTGCTCAAGTCGAACAAAAAAGCTTGGGAAGGCTGTTTTCGCTTGCTGACTCTACCCCCAGCAACGAGTTTGACTTGGAAATGTTGCCATATCTGTCAGATCCCTTTCGTGGTACTGTTGAGCAGCGGATACTTGGTCCAGGCGAATCGTCGCTGATGCTGGAAGAGCGCGCAGCTCGTGATGCTCTCAACGCGGCAAAACTTACTCCTGAAGAAGTCGATCTCATGCTCGTAGCCTCGATTTGGCCTGAACAAATCGGCTTTGGTAATGCCGCCTTCCTTGCCCGAAAACTGGGACTGCAAGGTGCTGCCTGGAATCTTGATGGGGCGTGTGGTGTTACCCCAGTAGCATTGCAAACTGCCTGTGCTTTGGTACAAGCAGGTGAGTACCGCAATGTACTGGTAGTAATCTCCTGCACTTACTCTCGCTTTGTCGATGAAGACGATACCGTTTCCTGGTTTCTCGGCGATGGTGCTGGAGCCTTCGTGATCGGTTCAGTCAAACCCAACCAAGGAATACTCAGTACAAAAACTGTGAATACCAGTTGTTTTTGCGATATTTTGACCTTAAATGTTATAGAAAACAAACAAGGCAATCCACGAATTCGTATGCAGTTGAACAAGGACGCAAAAAATGCGCTCAGTGAAGAATCGACGAAGCTTTTACGTACCTGTTGCGAAGGTGCTATCTCGGCAGCTGATTTGACTCTCGATCAGATTGACTTTTTTCTTTTCAATACAGCCACAGCTTGGTTTTCGCGCTTTTGTGTACGTGTACTTGGTATTGACTCAGAGCGCACTATTAACCTCTACCCTCAGTACGCGAACATTGGACCAGTACTTACCGTGGCCAATCTTTATCACGCTGCACAAATGGGTAAAATTCGTGAAAATGATCTGGTTCTCATTTATGGCTTTGGTGCAGCAGGAGTCGCCTCTGCAAGTGTGATGCGTTGGGGTAACGTGGCGTTAGGTCTTTTTCCACATCTCAACGAACCTGAATCAGCACTGAAAAGTTCCTTAGATCATAGTTTCGCTCCTTGTTAAAGTTATCTATCAGTATTTAAAGCATACTCAGTAGTTAATCGTGCAAAAACAAATTCTGGCGGCGGGCTTTTACCTATTATCTTTGATGTTTCCGCTCAAAGTCTCGGCAAAGGGTTATGACGAGATTTATGTTTTTGGAGATAGCTTTTCCGATACGGGTAATGTATTTAATGCAACTAACGGACTCGTTCCCCAAAATCCACCTTACTTCAATGAACGTTTTTCTAATGGTCCTGTTTGGGTGGAATATCTCGCCTCCGATCTTGGGTTAACTTTCAATCCGAACACCAATTTTGCTTTCGGTGGTGCAACTACAGGATTCAAGAATATAGGAATCAGCACTCTACCGGGATTACAACAACAAATTAACAGCTTTACCACAGCAAATCCGTCTGCTGATCCAAACTCCCTCTACATCTTGTGGGCGGGTACTAATGATTATTTAGATTACTTTTTCCAAGGCACTCCTAACCCTACCCAGGCAGTTACAAATTTATCAACGGCGGTAAAATCGCTTGCTGCTGTTGGAGCTAGAGATATCATGGTATTGAATCTGCCAGATTTAGGGAAGTTTCCAGTTGTAGGCGGCAATAGTCAAGTTTCGAGCTTACTTAGCACTTTTACCAGTAAACATAACTCCAGCTTGACCACAAACCTCAACCTTTTGAGTCAGGAACTAAACTCTAATATCAACATTATTCCTCTTGATGTTAATTCTCTTTTTAATCGGATCGTCGCAGCGCCAGAGGAATTCAGTCTCACGAATGGAACTGACTCGTGCATCGGAGATTCAGCAGTAGTGCCTATTGAAATTACCACACAGCCAGTTATATGTATCCCAGACAAGTTTTTATTCTGGGACGAAGTGCATCCAACGACTGCCACTCATAAGCTAATTGGAAAATTAGCATTTTCAGCGCTTGAGCCAGTGCCTGTCCCTGAAACTTCTGCTGTGTTAGGAGTCTTAGCTTTTGGTGTAGGTGCAGTATCGCTACGGAAATACAAATAGCTATCAGTTAGTGCAAAACAAAGCAATCAAAAGGGAAGGAACACACCTATGACAGGTCAATTCGATGGAAAAGTCGCGCTGGTTACAGGGGCTTCATCAGGTATTGGCCGGGCAAGTGCGATCGCATTTGCAAGCGCTGGAGCAAAAGTCGTGGTTGCTAGTCGTCGGCTCGCCGAAGGTGAGGAGACCGCACGCCTGATAAAAGAGACAGGTGGTGAAGCTATTTTTGTCAAGACCGACGTTTCAAATGCTGCTGAAGTGGAAGCACTGGTCAATAAAACTGTAAAAACTTATGGTCGTTTAGACTGCGCTTGCAATAATGCTGGGATTGGGGGCAATTCCGGCTTAATCATCGATGATATGTCAGAAGAAGACTGGGATCGTCTGGTTAACGTAAATTTTAAAGGAACGTGGCTCTGCCTCAAGTACGAAATCAGGGCGATGCTCAAACAGAACAGCGGGGCGATCGTAAATGTGGCTTCCGTCGGTGCTGTCGTTGGTGTACCTGGTTATGCCGTCTACTCTGCCACAAAAGGTGCAGTCATTACCCTGACTAGAACAGCAGCAATAGAATATGCTAAATCTGGTATCCGAGTCAATGTCGTGAGTCCGGGTGCTACCGAGACTGATATGCTAGCTAGTCTTCCCGTAGATTTAATTGCTCAACTTCCAACAGCACATCCAATAGGACGTATTGCCAAGCCTGAGGAGATTGCAAAAACGGTGGTTTGGTTGTGCTCAGATGCGACTTCCTTCATCACGGGGCATAATATGATGATTGATGGAGGATATACTGCACAGTAATCCTTCTTTTGTTACTTTAGTCATCTTCCAGCTTGGCTTGCCTATGACGATTACACTATAAGAGTCAAAAAGCTTGAACAAAGACCGATCGCAACATTAAGCAGGAACCAGCTAAAAAGGAGCGATGGGCTACGCCCCGCTGGAGGCTGGCTTCTCTCCAAGACGCTACGCAAACGCCCGCCGTAGGCATCGCACTCCATTAAATACAATGAGGAACTAGTAGTTCGCCAAGTGAACTTGGCGGGGTAAAGGGTAAGGGGGAAGGGGGAAAGGGTTTAAATCCCTTACCCTTTCCCCTTTCTCCTTTCCCCAGTCCTCACCCTGCAAAGTTGACTTGCCAGACCACTAGTGTTGTACCTCAAATTTATTTAACACTCCTAAGCCATTCAGTAATTCCCTCAGCGATCGCATAAGCCATTTTCTTCTGTTTTTCTGGGTTCACTATCTGCTCAAATTCATCGGGATTGCTCATAAAACCCAATTCCAACAACACGGATGGCGCAGCAGCGGGACGTGTCAGCGCTAGGTTGTTCCAAAACACGCCATAATAAGGTCTGCCGAGTTTTTTAACTACATAGTTCTGTAAAAATATTGCGAGGTTGTGAGCTTGGGGATGATACCAAAAAGTGCCGAATCCCTTAGTTTTTTCGGCATCGCCATTATCGGGTAGGGAATTATGATGTATGGAAAGAGCGATCGCAGGTTCTTCTTGACTGATAATTGCTTGACGTTCTACTAACGAAACCTCCTTATCATCCTCCCGCGTCATCACCACCGTTGCGCCTCGTTTCACCAACTCATCCCGCAGCAACTTGGATATCACTAAATTGACATCTTTTTCTAAATATCCAGTTGGGCCACTGGCACCAGATTCTTTACCGCCATGCCCAGGATCTAGTACAATCTTAAGATTAGCTAAAAGCTTGCGTCTTGTGTTTCCAATTTTCGGCGGATGACGCAAAGCCAAAACCAGGGTTGTACCGTCGTATCTCAGCTTATATCCCCACTGTTGAGCTTTTTTGAGGTTAAAGGTGTATTTTACTTGCTCTGGTGTCTCCTGTTGCCAATCTAGGCGAGAAATTAGGGGGTCATCATCCAGGCGAATAATGTCCGTTTGGGCAGTGGTATTGTAGAGAGTGAGAGCGAAAGCACCCTCAATTTGTTGTACGCTCACAGGAACGGGAACTTGTAAGGGGAAAACGATCTCTGTTGCACCAGGGAGTTGACGGTATCCGACACTGCGAATTATTGTCTGTGGCGGAATTGCACCAGGTAGAATGCGAGTTTCCTGACTGTTAATCCAAGCGCCATAGTCTAGGCGCAACCATTCACCTTCCTTACCTGTTACTGTTGCGCGTGTGCCTTTGGGCAGTGGTGTAAGTCGAGAATAATCGGTGCTTGGGCCAGTGCGAGCAACGCCTGATTCTACTGTAACCTCAGAAACTGGCAACTCTGCTCTTGAGAGGATTTGAATTTTACCAGTCCCTGGTTGAGTTATCGTCTTGCCATTGAGCGTCAGTTGAAACTGAGGTTGTCCCAGATCGGCCGCTGTTGCCACTGTGGTGCAACCTTTATAATTGCCTAAGCTAGACTGGGCATAAGGCTGATTTTGCCCTGTCAGAACTGCCAAATTACTTGGTAGTTGTGGCTGTTGAGGTTGGGGTGAAAGGGCAATAGTTTGATTAGCAAACTTGACAGATACGCTAGCGTTAGGGGGTGCGATGGCGCTAAAACAAATTAGCTCTCCCGGTAGTCTAGCAATGTCAACTGCGGGAGTCAGGGAATTTTTAGCAAAGGCTAACCCCTGTGGTAGCTCAGGGCTAGTGGTAAGCCTTGTCACTTTAATCTGGAGTTCTTGATTGTTGTGACGCACAGTAAAAAGATTCTCCCCCAACTGCAAGGGGAAACTAGGGGAAAAATGACCAGCTTTGCTGCGGGTAATTGGCTTACTATTGATCAAAACCTGACCATTTGGTGGTGCAGTCCCCAGAAAAAAGATTTTTTGGGCACTCGTCTGGTAGTTTGTTTTGGGAAAAACGACTATAAGAGATGGCTCTGCCAATGCTACGGAGGAGGTGAGAATACAGCCTAATACTACTAATCCTAGAAGGTTTTTCACGACAAGATAACAGAAGATTACACCACAACAACTGTGGCACAATGACGGGATGTATTTTTAGAAGTTGTTAGAAATTCAAACTACTATGACTAAGTTTATTTTTGTAACTGGGGGCGTAGTTTCCAGTATTGGTAAAGGCATTGTAGCAGCAAGTCTAGGGCGTTTGCTCAAGTCGCGCGAATATTCCGTGTCGATTCTCAAACTTGACCCTTATATCAATATCGATCCTGGTACGATGAGTCCCTTTCAGCATGGGGAAGTATTCGTTACCCAGGATGGTGCGGAAACAGATTTGGACTTGGGGCATTACGAACGCTTTACCGATACTTCGATGTCGCGGTTAAATTGTGTAACGACTGGTTCGATTTACCAGGCAGTTATCAATAAAGAGCGGCGCGGAGACTATAATGGCGGCACAGTACAGGTTATTCCTCATATTACCAATGAAATTAAAGAGCGGATTCTGCGAGTTGCTAAAAGTACAAACCCATCTGTAGTAATTACAGAAATCGGCGGTACGGTGGGAGATATTGAATCACTGCCGTTTTTGGAAGCAATTCGCCAGTTCCGCAAAGAAGTAGGACGGCAGAATGTTCTGTACATGCACGTAACGCTGGTGCCGTGGATTGCTTCTGCGGGTGAGATGAAAACTAAGCCAACACAACATTCGGTTAAGGAACTGAGATCCATTGGCATTCAACCAGATATTTTAGTTTGTCGGAGCGATCGCCCCTTACCCAAGGGATTAAAGCAGAAATTATCGGGATTTTGCGATGTCCCGGAAGAATGCGTCATCACTTCTCAAGATGCCAAAAGTATCTATGAAGTACCCCTGAATTTAGAACGGGAAGGAATGGCAGAACAAGTGCTGAACTTGCTGCAAATGGAACAACGCAAACCAGATTTGACGCAGTGGCAAACCTTGGTACAACGCCTACATAGTCCCAAGCATGAGCTAGAAATTGCCATTGTCGGTAAATATGTGCAGTTAAGTGATGCCTATCTATCTGTAGTGGAAGCATTAAACCATGCTGCAATTTCCACTTATGGCAAACTGCGCCTGCGTTGGGTGAATTCAGAAGATTTGGAAAATGAACCGCCCGAAACTTATCTTGAGGGTGTCGATGGCATAGTTGTGCCAGGAGGTTTTGGGGTTCGGGGGGTGGATGGCAAAATTGCCGCCATTAAATACGCACGCGATCGCCAAATTCCCTTTTTGGGTTTATGCCTGGGAATGCAATGTTCTGTGATTGAATGGGCCCGGCACGTAGGGGGATTAACAGGTGCTAATAGTGCTGAATTTGACCCTCATACAACTGATCCGGTAATCAATTTATTACCAGGACAGCAGGAAGTTGTCGATTTAGGGGGTACAATGCGCTTAGGGCTATATCCTTGTCGTGTTCTTCCTGATACACTGGCTTTCAAGCTTTATCAAGAAGATGTAATTTATGAACGGCATCGACATCGGTATGAGTTCAACAATGCTTACCGCGATCTGTTATTAAAGTCTGGCTATGTGATCAGTGGTACTTCTCCCGATGGACGCTTAGTTGAAATTGTGGAATTATCCAAGCACCCATTCTTTCTTGCTTGCCAATTTCATCCAGAATTTCAATCACGCCCCAGTTGCCCTCATCCTTTATTTAAAGGGTTTATTCAAGCAGCGATCGCTCTTTCTCTCTCAACTTCAGGGACACCAACACCATTGGAGGTGTCATAACAATTCGTAATGACGCTCGAATACTCGCTACCGCTACGCTAACGTAATTCGTAATTCAAAATTAATTTTTTAGATTTTGAATTGGTGCATAGCAACATTAACTTAAGGCTTCAGTAGATTTGGATATACAGGGTGCATCATTCGTAATTGAGGAGATGTTGTGGCGTACTGGGTGAAAATCCTTTACGAGAGGAAAGAATATGTAGTGAACTTTGAACGTGTCCATGCTTTTTGTTATGAACTAAATGGTAGGGTTACTTTTTGGTTGCCAGATAGTGCCATTCCGATAGTGATTAACCCGCAAAGTAACTTGGAAGATTATCAAAAGATCCTCGATTATTTAGAATGTGTGACGGGGTTGGAATTAGATCATGCCCACTGGGTGAAAATCCTTTACGAAAAAAACGAATATGTAATTAATCTCACCTGCATCAGTTCCTTTTGCCATGAACCTAACGGCAGGATAACTTTTTGGTTGCCAGATGGCACTATCCCCATCATCATCAACCCTGTGAGTAATCCTGAATCTTATGAAAAAGTGATGAAATACGTTAAGAAAGCAACAGGATATTCTTTGTCTTAGTATTATGAATTACGAATTACGTTAGCGTAGCGGTAGCGAGTATTCGAGCGTCATTACGAA